>NZ_HG966617.1:287520-568437 GCF_000689395.1 Candidatus Phaeomarinobacter ectocarpi | reverse complement strand
CTGCAGTCCATGCTGCCGATCCTGGAAGCTGTTGTGCAATCTTCACGTCCGCTGCTGATCATTGCAGAAGACATTGAAGGCGAAGCGCTGGCGACCCTCGTGGTCAACAAGCTGCGTGGCGGCCTGAAGATTGCTGCCGTCAAGGCACCTGGCTTCGGCGACCGTCGCAAGGCCATGCTTGAAGACATCGCTGTTCTCACAGGCGGCCAGGTCATCTCTGAAGACCTCGGCATCAAGCTGGAAACGGTGACCCTCGACATGCTCGGCACGTCCAAGAAGGTCCGCATCACCAAGGACGACACCACCGTCGTTGATGGCGCTGGCAAGAAGGGCGACATCGAAAGCCGTGTGGCCCAGATCCGTAACCAGATCGAGGAAACAACATCTGATTACGATCGTGAAAAGCTTCAGGAACGTCTTGCCAAGCTTGCAGGCGGTGTTGCCGTTCTGCGCGTTGGTGGTGCAACTGAAACAGAAGTGAAAGAGCGTAAGGACCGTGTTGACGATGCGCTCAACGCAACCCGCGCTGCTGTTGAAGAAGGCATCGTGCCAGGTGGTGGTACGGCTCTGCTGTCCACGACCAAGGCCATCAACGCTGTCATCGACAACGCTGAAAACCACGACCAGCAGGCTGGTGTGAAGATCGTTCTTCGCGCCATCCAGGCTCCGATCCGCCAGATTGCCGAAAATGCCGGCGTTGAAGGCTCGATCGTTGTGGGCAAGGTGCTTGAAGGCAAGGGCGTGGGCTTCGGCTTCAACGCACAGACCGAAGAGTACGGCAACCTCGTTGAAATGGGCGTCATCGACCCCGTCAAGGTTGTGCGCCACGCTCTGCAGGACGCAGCCTCCGTTGCCGGCCTGCTGATCACCACAGAAGCCATGGTTGCGGACAAGCCGGAGAAGAACGGCGGCGGCGCACCGGCAATGCCGGACATGGGCGGCATGGGTGGCATGGGCGGCATGATGTAAGCATCACGTCGCCTGAGCCTCATGAGCTCAGCGAACATACGGAAAGGGCGGCTCGTGAGAGCCGCCCTTTTTTTGTGCTTTGATTGGAGGGGCCGGAGGCTATTTTCCCAAAGACACATCTATACTGTCCTAAGACTCACATACGTAATCAGAAGTCGCAAAGGTCGAGAGCATGCGGAAGTTGGTTTCAAACGTTATTGCTTCTAGTTCGGCTATACTAGCGGCTGCCACAAAGTGGGGCGGCATGCTGATGGACCTAATAGGTCTTCCTGAAGCTGCCAAGACTGTGAATACATGGGCCACAGAGTACTTAGGCTGGATCGAAGGCTATGGAGCATTCATACTAATCGGTTTTTCTGTGGCCGTTTTGATAGTCATCAATAAACCCAACCGAACCAAAACAGTCCGAGCCCATGACCACAGCAGTGGCACAATCAACCGCAATAACGACCACAGATCGCTCCTGCAAGAAGCTGTCGAAAAATTCTTGGCGAGTTCGGGGCGCTCGGCAAAACCAAGCGCCGATCGAACCCCGCATACATATGTGATGGCAAACAATAGCGATGGCCGTGGGGCGTTTATCGAACATTGGGGTAGAGACATGGGCCCGTGGCCTACCATCGAAGATGGCTTTTCCTCACACCAATTGAGGCGATCACCAATTCATGGTCTCCGAGTTGAATGGGCCGATGGCCCCACGTTCAACAAGAAGCCAATTCTAGGTGGAGAAGCCATCATTAGCGCCCTGTTTTCTGGTGTAAATCTGAACGCAGCACAGCGGGCCACTGAGATTAAGGATGCCTATTTGGAGTCTGCTGTAACTGGCCGTCGTCTACAAATGCGGGTCAAACTAGGAGGCGACCGTGTTCTGCCAAAAGAAGTGAACCCTGTTCCCTACAAAGCCCGCGTTTTGCTTGAATCTGAAAACTTTGGTTCGCCTAACGGAATAGGTCCCGAGCGGTTTTTGGCAGACTGGAGCCCAATGTTTCTCGTGGTTGAGTATGCAGATGGTGCATGCGACCGAATCGAGGTCGAAGAAGATCGGATTGCAAAACTCATGCAGACCAAACGGGTGCGAGCCACATCTGCGGGGCCGAGAGTGACCCGAAAAGTGACCAGCTAAGAGTTCTTCAATTGCATAGCTCTAAGTCTAGGAGCAGGGAAACCACCAAAACACCAGAGAAGTCTGCGAAGAAGCGGTATGTCCGGGCTGATGGGACCTATTGTCCACTGTTTAAGGCGAAGACCACCAGTCAGCCAACAAGCGGAAATTTGAGAAAAACTCTATCCCCGGTCCCCAGCTGCAATGAGACACTGGCTGCATGGACAGTTTTTTGCCGCAGCCTTTCAACCGGTCCCGTCTCAAGGCGGGACTTCACGTCAACCGGGTTGAGCTCGATGTGCTCAACCGCATCAAGGTCTTGCGCTGTGCGCCTCGGGTGCTGGCAAAGCTGAGGGCGGCAAATCCCGATGCCGTGTCAGACATCCCGGATTTTGCAGCCCGCGCCATGGATGCCCACAGGGAAATTCTGACCGCCCTGGCGGAGGAACGCAGCTGGAGCGGTGCCATCTTCGACCTTGATCATGCCATCAACAACCTGAACCACATCGCAGCGCACCGACGGTGGTGTGGCACAGCCGCCTGCGCACGCCTCGCGGTGCGGTTGCGCATCCAGCGGGATCATCTCCGGCAGATTGATCGTCTTTGGCGCTAGACGTTGCTCTAGACCTGGTGCGTGAAGTCCGCCACCGGCCAGCCGGCCTTTGTCGCACCTGCCTGATAGGCGCTTTCGAGGAAAGCCAGCAGGGTTGCGCGCGGGTCGGCACTTTGGCGCACGGCCTCATAGGTGAGGAAGGCCATGTGGGAGCCACCGGCGTCATTCCATACCGCGTCAGCTGGCTCAAGGGGCTGGGTCTCTACACCGTCCGGCTCGGGCGCTGTGTAGGAGTAGAACGCTGCCTCGCGTACCTGGTCGTCACCGGCCCACCAGCCAAAGGAAATGACCTCGTGGCTGTAGGCTTCCCTGTCGGCATTGGTGCCACCCTCCATGGGCGGCGCTTTCTTGCCGGAGAAGCGGGTGAGCGCCAGGTCGAAGGAATGCCAGAACAGATGCACCGGCGTTGACTTGCCAAGGAAGCGGCCGCGGAACTCTTCAAACACCGTCGCAATCTGTGACAGGGCACGCCAATAGGCATGCACCTTGTCACCGTCATACGTCCTATGATCCGTATCTTGAGCAAAGGGTGTTGTGTACGGACGGTCGTAGGGGACCGCGTGAATCTGGACGTCGATCCCAAGTTCCGACAGCGCGCCAAATACGCTGGCGTAGAAATCAGCGACGCTGAGACCCCCCAGAGCAAAGCTGCGTTCGCCGCCGTCACAGCGGGTGACCGTCAGGGTGTGGTCGATGAAATCAAAACCGATCTCGAAATCCACACCGCCATAGGGGATACGCCGGGTCGTGACGCCGCGCGACGACGGGTAGAGCGTCACGTGCCACCAGTGGTTCAGCTTGGGATGGGTCTTGAGCCTGATCTTGCCGACTATCTGCAAAAACAGATGCAGGGTTTCCTTGGTGTCTTCCCACGCGTCGAGGGGAAGCGGCGGCAGATCGAGGGCGGGACGCATGGCAAGCCTCCTTGTGGCACATCACGGGACAGGTCGCGGGACACGTCCGTGTGCGGCAAGCCTAGCCCAGCTTTGTTTCCAGCGCTGCCATCAATGGATTGCCACGCTGAAAAATGTAGCGCGGTTCTGTGACAGTTACAGCATCCTTGCCCGCCGCATACAGATGCGAGACCACGTCATGCACCTTGGCGTCGGGCACATGCATGATCAGGGACACGCGCGCGCCATCCTCGTCATAGGGGAACGGCACGCGGGCGTTGTGCTGCTCTTCGAGGTCACGCAGGAGTTTTGTGTCTGACACGTCATGCAGGAAACGCACTTCCACGACATTTTTCGCACGGGCTACCGCCTCGATCATTTCGAGAATCTTGGATGCCGCCGCTCGGGCATTGGGACCCCACGTCGCCGTCCGCGAGGCGATGAGGTTTGCCTCACTCTTGAGGATCACGCCGTCATCGAGAATTTTGAGGTTGTTGGCGGCCAGCGTTGCGCCGGTGGAGGTGATGTCCACAATCGCCTCAGCCGTGCCGCCAGCGGGTGCGCCTTCCGTGGCGCCCGCGCTTTCCACAATGCGATAGTCCGCAAGGCCGTGGGCGGCAAAGAAGTTGCGCGTCAGGCGCAGATATTTGGTGGCAATGCGCACGCGCTCGCCGTGGCGGGCGTGATAGGCAATGGCCACGTCGTCAAAATCCGCCATGGTGCGCACGTCAATCCATGATTGCGGCACGGCAACCACCACATCCGCATGGCCAAAGCCAAGCGGCTTGATGATGTGAACGGCACTCTTGGGGTCGGGTAGTTTTTCTTCCAGCAGGTCTTCGCCGGTAATGCCCAGATGCACCTGACCGGACCCAAGCGCCCCAGCAATTTCGCTGGCGGAGAGAAACGCCACATCCGCATTGGGCACGCCGCCGAGACGACCGACATATTCGCGCGATGATCCGGACTTCTTGATCGGGCTGCCGGCCTGACCAAAGAACTCCATGGCCTTTTCCTGCAGGCGGCCTTTTGACGGCACCGCGATGACCAGGCGGTCTTCCGTTTCGTTGCTCTTGTCTGACGTGCTCATGAGCGTGCCTCCAGGCCGACGGCCGCCAGCAATCGTTCGGTGCGGATGGCGCAGCCAACGGCGGGGACATTGCGGGGACTGCCCAGGCTCTTGAGCAGGCCGTCATAGCGGCCACCACCGGCAACCTGCCGCGATGCGCCGAGCGCCTCCACGCGCAGCTCGAAGACGAAGCCCGTGTAGTACTCTTCCTTGCGGCCGAAATCGGCATCAAAGGTAATGTCATTGCGGTTGACGCCCTTGCCGCAGATCACATCAATCCGCCGGGCGATGGATTCCAGCTCGTCGTCCAGCGACACGCCGGCGGCCTTTGCCACATGGGCAATTTCATCAACTGCCGTGGTGCATGGCGCCGAGATCGCCAGGAAGGCGCGGATGGCGTCGGCTGTTTCGCGGGACAGTTCAGCACTGGCAGCGCCTGCGGCCTGTTCCAAAAAGCGTTCCGAAATTTCCGTGACGGTTCGTCCGCCTACGGCTGAAATGCCAGCCAGCGCCAATACGTCCTGCACCACGTCGCGGGCGCGTTCTGGCTCCATGACATCCAGCGCTGCCAGCAACGCCTGATTGGTGTTGGGCGTGACTGGCATGGATTCCGCGTCGGTGAGCCGTGTGAGGATCTCGTCAAAATAGGCGGGACGCCAGATGTGACGCTTCAGGCGTCCGCGCCAGCTTTGCGGCAGGTCCAGCTTGTCCACCAGCGCACCGAACAGCCCAAGGTCGCCCAGCGTCGTGCCGAATGATTTAAGGCCCGCGCTCTGGATCGCATCAATGGCGATGGCCACGATTTCGGCGTCAGCCTCCGGCGTGCTTGCGCCGCCAATATGTTCAACGCCTGCCTGCAGAAACTCCACCGGCTTGCCCGCACTTGGCGGCTGATAGCGATAGGCGGGGCCGTTGTAGCAAAGCTTGGCTTCGCTGTGCCCTTCGGGATCGCGCTCGAGATACATGCGGCAGGTGGGGATCGTCAGATCAGGACGCAGGCACCATTCTTCGCCACCGGGGTCCTGAAACACATAGGTCCGCTGACGGATGTCTTCGCCGGAGCGATTAAGAAAGATGTCGGCGGGCTGCATGGTCGGTGGCTCGACGGGCACATAGCCGGCCTGATTGAACACGGCCTTGACGCTTTGCGCCTGTGCGTCCAGCGCCTCCAGCGAGGAGGCGTCATAGCCCGACGCCGGACGCTCCGGGTCCGGACTTTCAATGACCGGCGCATGATCCCCGCCATCGCCTGACTTGCGCGACACCGCATTGCGCTGGGCCCGCAGAAGACGCTCCGCATCCACCGGCTTGCCGTCACGGCGCGCGGCATCAATGACCGCAGGCCACCATTCCTGGGGAATGCTGTCGCGGCGGCGCCATTTGCGGGCAAGGTCGCCGCCATCATCCTGGCCTAGGGCCCGGGCGAAATCGGCGGGCTTGCCCCATTCGGAAATGATGGCAGCAAAACTGAGAGCATCGTTTGTCATGGCCGTGAAATACATTGTGTCCTGTTTTCATGCAAGTCACAAAAATATTTCGGCTATAACATCCCGTTTTCGGGACATTTTATCTCTTATTGCGTGAG
Organism: Candidatus Phaeomarinobacter ectocarpi; assembly: GCF_000689395.1. Taxonomy (GTDB): domain Bacteria; phylum Pseudomonadota; class Alphaproteobacteria; order CGMCC-115125; family CGMCC-115125; genus Pyruvatibacter; species Pyruvatibacter ectocarpi. Next base: position 562,206 of record NZ_HG966617.1, on the reverse strand, counting down.
TTTAGCTTAGTCGCAGTCGTAAAACGGGACGCTCAGGCCTGCATATGAGGCCTGGCCAGCATATCCTTCACGGCCTGAATGAGGCCATCGGCGGAGACGGACACCTGCGCGGGCTGGTCTTCGCGCCAGGTGGTGTTGTCCTCGATCTCCTTGGACAGTTCCGCCCCCAGGACCAGGTCCTTGAGGGTGATCTCGCCCTTTTCGAACTCATCAGAGCCCTGAATGACAGCCACCGGCGCACCGCGTTTGTCCGCATATTTCAGCTGTGCCCGCATACCGGCACCGCCGAGATACATTTCAGCGCGGATGCCCGCATTGCGCAGATCAAAGACCATGCGCTGGTAGTCGGCCATGCGGTCCTTGTCCAAGGGCAGCACCACGACGGGCGGGGTGAGTGATTTGGTCTTGTTGCGGCCCAGAGCTTCCAGCGCCGCGAGCAGGCGATCCACACCGATGGAGACACCAGTGGCCGGAATGGGCGTGCCCTTGAAGCGGCTGACGAGGTCATCATAGCGGCCACCACCGCCGATGGAGCCAAAGCGGATCGGGTTGCCCTTCTCGTCCTTCACATCGAAGGTCAGTTCCGCTTCAAACACGGGGCCCGTGTAGTAACCAAGACCGCGCACCACGGCAGGGTCAAACAGGATGCGGTCCGGGCCATAGCCTGTCGCATCCAGAAGGGTGGCAATCTCTTCAAGCTCAGCCACACCGGCCAAGCCTGTTTCACTTGTGCCGACAAGGCCACGCAAGGTGTCGAGCACCTTGGAGCGGTCCTCATCCCCAGCGCCCACAAAGGCTAAAACTGTATCGGCCTGATCGCTATTGAGGCCTGCACCCTTGGTGAAGTCGCCGGAGTCATCCTTGCGGCCGTCGCCCAGCAGCAGCTTCACGCCGTCGGCGCCCAGCCTATCCAGCTTGTCGATGGCGCGCAGCACGGTCATGCGCTGCAGTGCGCCTTCTTCTCCTGCAGGCACGCCGATTGTCTCCAGCACACCGTCGAGGATCTTGCGGTTGTTGACCCGCACCACATAGTCGCCACGCGGAATGCCGACGGCTTCCAGTGCGTCTGACACCATGGCGCACAGCTCTGCGTCTGCGGCCATTTCCGGTGCACCGACACTGTCCGCATCGCACTGGGTAAATTCACGGAAGCGGCCGGGGCCGGGCTTTTCGTTGCGCCAGACCTGGCCGGTCTGATAGCGGCGAAACGGCTTTGGCACGGTCTCGTAGTTTTCAGCCACCATGCGGGCCAGCGGCGCGGTCAGGTCGTAGCGCAGGGACAGCCACTGGTCGTCATCATCCTGAAAGCTGAACACACCTTCATTGGGACGGTCAGCATCCGGCAAAAACTTGCCCAGGGCATCTGCATATTCAAAAGCGGATGTTTCCAGCGGATCAAACCCATAGGACTCATAGACCTGCATGATGGTCGCGAGCATGGCCCGGCGGGCCGCCACATCATCGGCGCGCAAATCGCGCAGGCCTTTGGGAAGGCGTGCCTTGGGGCGGAACTGCTTTTGCTTCTTGGCCACTTTGGATTTTTTTCCGGCTGGTTAGGGGTTGGGCGCCTTACCTAGCGCAGGGGCCCATGGCCCCGCAAGCAGGCGCTTTTCAAAGGATTTTCACCACTCAAGGTGTTAACGGGCAGGTCATCAAGGCTAACGGTGCCTTAATCCGGCCACCAATCATTTACTCCGTGTTTACCATCAATGTTCATGTTTGATTCACGGATTCGCGCACAAGCGCCTGTCCGACCCTAAAAACATGAGGCCTGCAGGCGGTTTATGCGCTCCCAGCACAGTTCAGTACCCGTGATTCCCCGCAAGGCTGCCCCCAAGGGCGCCCCAAAGCTTGCCCCCAAACTGGCGAAAGGCAGTCTGCTGCCCAAACGGCAGGACATGTCTGGTGACGCCAGCCATCTGGCCATTGCACCGGTGGACATCCCTGCGCGCCGTGAGAGCGTGGGCGTTATCAGTGACGATGCCATCATTGCCCGTCAGGTCGCAGATGCTCTGGACGCGCGCCGTACAAAGCCGGTCGATCTTATCCACAGCCGCCCGGGAGCGGGGCTTGATCAACTTCTGGTGCCCGGTCTTACCGCCATTGTTGTTGAACTGGACGCCAGTGACGCGGGCATTGGCCGGTTGAAGCGCATTTGCGCCGTCGGCCCCGATGCACCGGTCATTGTGTTGATGCGGCAGCTCGATGACGCCGCTGAACTGTCGGCCATTGAAGCAGGCGCTGATGAGGTCGTGGATCTCACACCTGCCGGCGACTTTAACGGTGCGGAATTGTCCAGCGCCGTTGCGCGGGCGCTGGCACGCCACGCCAAGCTGGCCCGTCCCACCCACCCGACGACGGGGAGCAGCGAGACGGCCCGCCAGCCGATTCACGCCCCTGCCCCGCTGGTGCTGGTTCAAGAAGCGCCGGACGCCATGGTCGTTCTGGACCGCCACGGTGCCGTGGCGTTTGTTAATCCGGCTGCGGAGGAATTGCTGGGCCGGGCCGCTGACACGCTTATGGGCAAGCGGTTTGATCTTGAAATCGGCAAAGGCGGTGAAATCACCATTGTGCAGCCGGGCGGTGAAACGCGCGTTGCAGAGGTTGATGTGGTTGAAACGGAGCGCGGCGGTGTGCCCGCCCGCGTGGCCAGCTTCACGGACATTACCGTACGCCGGAAACTCGAAATGGCCCTCAAGAGTGCCCAGAGCGGCCGCGATGCGGCGCTGAAGCGTTCCGGCCGTTTCTTCTCGCGGGTCAGTCATGACCTGCGCACGCCGTTGACGCATATCGTGGGTTTTGCCGACCTGCTGCAGCACGACAAGCTAACCGATCCGGTTCGCCACGCAGAATACGCAGCCTCCATTTCGGATGCCGGCCGCGCCATGCTGGACATGGTGGAAGATCTGCTCAGCGTCGTGGATGCAAACGGCGCCAGCACGCCTGAGCCCTGCGATCTGATCAAACTGGTCCGCAATACCGCGCATTTCCTGCAGCGCGACAGCGATGGCAGTGGACCGGATGTGGCGGTTGATGCACCGCAGACACCGCTGGTTGCGCGCATTGATCTCGCTAAGCTGCAACGCGCCCTGTACCGGCTCGTGGCAGGCATCGGGCGCGACGCGGACGATGGAAGCGTGATGCGGCTGTCTCTTCGCCAGACCGGCAAACAGGCACGGCTGACGGTGCGCATTGACGGAACATCCGGCAAGCCGGTTGCCCTGCCCGCCAGCCTTGAAGATTCAGATCCGCTGGTGACACCGGCCGATGCCCGCACGGGATTTGCCGCTGAGCTTCTGCGCGAAGCGCTTGATGCTCATGGAGGCGCGCTTCAGCTGGCGCGCGATGGCGGCAGCGTTGTCGCCGCCGTGATCACCTTGCCGCTCAAGGACTAAAAAAATCTGGGACTAAGTTCTGGAGAGAAGGCCGCAGGGCTTACGCAAACAGGGCGTCGATGTCGTCCTGTGAGGCATGGCCGTTGTGCTCTTCCAGGGCCGGGCCGTTCAGCAGGGCTTCGTCGCCGTCTGCTTCCTCAGTTGCCGGTGCGAAGGCTGCCAGATCATTTGCGCCGCCCCAGATTTCCATCATCCTGCTGACGCGTTCATCAATGAACTGCAATGCGTTCACCACCTTGGTGATGCGCTGGCCGGTGATGTCCTGGAAGTTACAGGCCTCGAAGATGTTCACCACCTGCTCGGCAATTTCCTCGGCCTGATTGCGGCCAATGTCGTCAATCGCTGACGCGCCGAGATGGGCGGCCGCTGAATCGATCTTTTCCGATGCGGTCAGGATCGTGTCGGTTGCCTGTTCGGTTGCATTCACAACCGCATCAAGCTCGCTGCCTGCTTCCTGGAAGCGGGCGGCGGAGGGACCATCATAATGGAGCGCGGACAATTCCTGCTTCGTGCGTTCAATCGCACCGGAAAGCTCTGCGAGTTCCCCCTGAAGCTTTGCAGCCTCCGCGACCCGGTCACGCAGGGATGCAAGCTCTTCAATGCTCAGATCAACGTCGCGCTGACCGGCATCCGTTTCAGATGCGGCTGGCGCTGAGGCCGCCCCTGAAACCGGCACAGAAACGGGCGCAACTGCAGCCACTGCAGGCGTCACATCCTCGACGGCAGGCTCGTCATAGCCCATCATCACTTCAATTCGAAAGCGCTTTGCCTGAGACAACTGCGCACCTCCCCGTGGCCTAAATTCAGGGCAAGCCTAGCCTTTGCCGAGTTAAAAATGCCTTTAAGCTCTCCTATTGGTTGCACGCCCCCGGAGCTCTACACGCATGCCTGCTGACATCAAAAGCCGCGGAACGCTGCCGGTAAGACACGGGTTTTCCGCGATGCCCGCGCCGCTATTTGGCGCTGCCCTGGGCCTGACAGGCCTGTCGCTGGCATGGCAGCGGGCGGAGGGTATGGGCATTCTCTCCGCGGATGGCGTGTCTGGTGTGCTGCTGATACTTGCCGGAATGGTCAGCTTGCTGATCTTTGCCGGCTACGGCCTGAAGCTCGCCAGAATGCCCGATGCTGTTCGGGCAGATATGCTGCATCCCGCCCGGGTCACGTCATTGGGGGCGGCCCCCATGACACTCATGTTGCTGCCCGCAGGCGTGCTCTCTTGCCTATCCCAACAGACGGTTGGGCTGGGTCTCGTTTGGCTTGTCGGTGCCCTGGCGCATCTTGGCCTGGCCACTTGGCTGATCACCCGCTGGATGCGTGTGCGGCCCAAACTATCTGACGTGACACCAGCGTGGTTCGTGCCCCTGGTGGGCATGGCCGTTGCGGCCAGCGCGGGCGGCGATCTTGGCTATTGGGCTCTAGCCACCGGCATCACGCTTGTAGGCGCGATTGCCTGGATCGCCCTGCTGCCTTTCGTTATGTGGAGGCTTGTGGCAGGTCCTGCCCTGCCTGACGAGCTTGTTCCCACGATATGTGTGCTGGTGGCACCACCGGCGCTGGTGGCGCTGGGCTTGGGATCCCTTGCAGACTCCACCAGCGACACCGCCATGTTGGCTGCAGCTTTCTTCTATGTGTCATGCGCCTTCCTTGTGCCGGTGATCGTCGTCATTGCCCGACGGGTCAAGGACATCACAGCGCTTGGCTTCACCCATGGGTGGTGGAGTGCGACGTTTCCCCTTGCAGCGCTGGCCAGCGCCGGGCTGCAGACGCAGGCGATGCTGCCGACCGCAGCCCATCACGCCATGGCGACCGCGAGCCTCGCTATGGTCACGCTGGTCACAGCGACGGTCGGCTTGGCGTCGCTACGGTCGATTATTCAGCGGCCCTAGCCGCAGGCACCATGGCGCCCATGCGGCCCGCCACCTCAAAAAACTCATTGACCGTTTCGTTGATGATGTCCGCTGCAGATTTGATTTCATCAATCAGACCTGCGGTCTGGCCGGCAAGGCCGACACTGGCTTCCATGTCGCCGCCGAAATAGAGGTCCTGAATGCGGGCAAAGGTATCTGCCGGCATCAGACCTTCTTCGTAGATGGCGTCGGTGTTTTTGGTTTTGAGCGCCCGGATGCAGGGACTGGCTTTCTTGTTCAGCACATAAGTGCCTGTGGTCGGCGCATCGACGATGGCATTCTTGTAATTTGCATGAACCGGGCTTTCCGCCGCGCTCACGAACCGCGTCCCCATCTGCACGGCTTCGGCACCCAGAGCAAACGCAGCCGCCATGCCGTGGCCATTGCAGATACCACCTGCCGCCACCATGGGAATGTCCGACCGCTGACGAATGGCCTGCAATAGGACCAGAGACGACACTTCTTCCGGGTTCTTGAAGCCGCCGCCCTCAGCACCTTCCACCACCAGACCATCAATGCCCGCATCGACGCATTTCATAGCCGCATCCAGGGTAGGCACAGCATGATAAACGGTGATGCCTGCCTCTTTCAGCGGCTTGATGAACTTGCTCGGGCTGCCTGCTGACGTGGTCACGAACTTGACGCCGCTGTCGCAGATGTAGCGCAGCATGGCGTCGTCCTTGAGAAACAGGATCGGCAGATTGACACCGAACACCCCGTCGGTGAGGTCGGCCATCTTTTCAATCTCAGCCTTGCAGGCCTCTGTTTCGCCGGAGGAGGTTTCGATGATGCCAATGCCCCCGGCATTGGCCACGGACGATGCCAGCTGCGAGCGGGCGATCCAGCCCATGGGGGCCTGGATGATGGGGTATTTCGCGCCTGTGTGCGCCAATACGCGGTTGCCTTCAAATCCGGACATGACGGTCCCTCTTGCTGCGTTTTTGTTGCTGGGTTTTTGGTCGATTGAGAATTTCGATTTCGGCGAGACTATATCAATTCAGCCGATATTGAATTGGCGCCACGAATGCAAAGTCCTGCCCGCGCGTCGATAGATCCTGCGGAACAGCCGGAAAGGGCGCCACGCGGCGCACAAGCGCAAGGGCAGCCTCGTCCAGAATGTCCGAACCGGATGTGCCCACCAGCCTGACGGTCTTAAGCGCACCGCTTGCCGCCAGCACAACCTCAACACGCACGATGCCCTCAATATCCCGACGCTGGGCCCGCCGGGGATAGACAATGGCCCGTTGAAGCCGCGTCAACAGCAGCCGCGCGTAACTTGCCTTGGCAACCGCTGACGCATTCGCATCTGAGTTCCCGGTGCCGGCGTTGCCACTGGCGGGCCGCTGCGGTCCCGCCGATGCCGGGTCTGGCTGCGCCGGGGATTGCGGTGGTGATGATTGCGCCGCGTCGCTTGCGGACGGGTCCGGATCACGAACTGGCGGCTCAGGTGTCTTTGGTGGGTCTTCCGCCTTGGCAACCGGAACAGGCGCGGGCTTTGGCTCCGCGCGCGGCCTGGGTGCGGGACGCTCCGGCTGCGGTTCTACAAGCTGCGCGACTGGCGGCGTGTCGTGTTGTGTCGGTCCGGCCGGCCCGGACGACGCTGCCGGTACTGCCGGTGCTGCCGGTGCGGCAGGTGCTGATTGCGCCAACGCCACCAGATCAACCGCGATGACCGGTGTCTCGTCCTTCATCTGCTGTGGCTTGCCAGCAAGTACGGCCCACAAAGCTACGATGGCGAGCCCGTGGAGAAAGACCGACCACAGCACCACGCGCGTGCGGGACCGGCGTGCTGGCGTGGTCTCCAGGCCTGCCGGTCGCGCAGCGTCGCCATCGCGATCTATGTCATCGGGGAATTGCAAAAAACTTCAATCCGTATAAGCCAGTGACGCAGACCCGCGCGCACTTCAAAAGAGCAAACCTGACGTGACCCAAACCGTAGCACCAGCCGGACAGCCTGACGCCCTTGAGCATTTCGATGACATCATCAGCCGCATGGCCGGGCGGCGTCCGGCGCTTTTTCTGGACTATGACGGCACCCTTGTGCCGCTTGCAAGGCGACCAGAGCTTGCAATTGCCCCGCCTGAGCTTCTCAAAGCGCTGTCGCGGCTTGCAGACCTGATGCCTGTGGCCGTTGTGACAGGTCGCGGACGCCCTGACGTGATGCGGATGCTGGGCGTCAAAGGCATCGCCTATGCGGGCAGCCATGGGTTCGACATTGTGGACGCTGAGGGGAACGACTTGTCCGGTGATATCGGGGACGCGTTTCTTCCCGCGCTCAAGAAAGCGTCCCTCGCGCTGGCGGCTTTCCTTGACCCAATCGACGGCGCTTTTCTGGAAGACAAGATCTATTCGCTGGCGATCCATTATCGGGAGGTCTTACCCGAGCGGCATGGTGACATCGCAGCCGCTGTCGAGGCGGAAGCCGCCCGTCACCCCACGCTTAAAAAAGCAGGGGGTAAGATGATCCATGAGTTGCGTCCGGACATGGAGTGGAACAAGGGCACCGCCATTCTCCACGTCATGGAGGCCATGGGGCTGACGCAGGACACATGCATGCCTTTCTATATTGGCGACGATGAAACCGACGAAGACGGGTTCCGCGCCATTCGCGACATCGGTGTTGGAATCAAGGTTGGGGCCGATACGGGTGCGACCGCTGCCCGCTTTACGCTTCAATCCCCCGAGGCTGTTGGCGTGTTCCTTCGTCAGCTTACTGACAGTCATTCGCAATAAGGCCGGATTCATGTGTCCCAATGGCCACTTGCTGCTCTGCAAACAGCAATCTGGCAGGGCTGCGGGGCCTGCACTGCGTTGCGGCGCCCCCCACTTCGCCAATAGGCTGACCGAGCGCGGTTTTGCTTGAAATCGCACCGGGTCATCGTTGGGGGAACATCATGTCCATTACGCTTCATCGCTCACGCTACAGATTCGCGTTCGCCTTTCTGGCTGCGCTGGCCTTCTCGGCTGCGCCCGGGCTTGAATCGATTGCGGACGCTCAAGGCAAGGGCGGCGGCAACAAGGGCGGTAACAGCGAACTGAACGACGACAAGAACGACGCTGATGGTCGCGGCAATGGGGGCGAAGGCCCCAATGACAAGGACAAGTCGGACAAGAACGACAGCGGCGATGACAAGGGCGGGAGCCCCGGCAATTCCGGCAATGGCGGTGCCGACGGCGACAACAATGGCTGTCGTGACGGCGGCGAAGGTCAGGGCTGCAAGCCGGATAAGGACGACAAGTCCGATAAGGACGACAAGTCCGATAAGGGCGACAAGTCCGATAAGGGCGACAAGTCCGATAAGGGCGACAAGGGCAATGGCGGCGCTGACGGCGACAACAGTGGCTGTCGCGACGGTGGCGCGGGTCAGGGCTGCAAGCCGGACAAAGACAAAGATGACGCTGGGCAATCCGGCAACGGCAACAACGGTGGCGGCAACGGGGGCGGCGGCAACGGAGGCGCTGACGGCGACAACAATGGCTGTCGTGACGGTGGCGAAGGCCAGGGCTGCAAGCCGGACAAAGACAAAGATGATGATGGCGCCGGGGACGACGATGGAGCCGGTGGCGACGATGGAGCCGGTGGCGACGATGGAGCCGGGGACGACGATGGAGCCGGGGACGACGATGGCGCCGGGGACGACGATGGCGCCGGGGACGACGATGGCGCCGGGGACGACGATGGCGCCGGGGACGACGATGGCGCCGGGGACGACGATGGCGCCGGGGACGACGATGGCGCCGGGGACGACGATGGCGCCGGGGACGACGATGGAGCCGGGGACGACGATGGAGCCGGGGACGACGATGGAGCCGGGGACGACGATGGAGCCGGGGACGACGATGGAGCCGGGGACGACGATGGAGCCGGGGACGACGATGGAGCCGGGGACGACGATGGAGCCGGTGACGACGATGGAGCCGGTGGCGACGATGGAGCCGGTGGCGACGATGGAGCCGGTGGCGACGATGGAGCCGGTGGCGACGATGGAGCCGGTGGCGACGATGGAGCCGGTGGCGACGATGGAGCCGGTGGCGACGATGGAGCCGGTGGCGACGATGGAGCCGGTGGCGACGATGGAGCCGGTGGCGACGATGGAGCCGGTGGCGACGATGGAGCCGGTGGCGACGATGGAGCCGGTGGCGACGATGGAGCCGGTGGCGACGATGGAGCCGGTGGCGACGATGGAGCCGGTGGCGACGATGGAGCCGGTGGCGACGATGGAGCCGGTGGCGACGATGGAGCCGGTGGCGACGATGGAGCCGGTGGCGACGATGGAGCCGGTGGCGACGATGGAGCCGGTGGCGACGATGGAGCCGGTGGCGACGATGGAGCCGGTGGCGACGATGGAGCCGGTGGCGACGATGGAGCCGGTGGCGACGATGGAGCCGGTGGCGACGATGGAGCCGGTGGCGACGATGGAGCCGGTGGCGACGATGGAGCCGGTGGCGACGTCGTGGCGCCAGCACCTGCGGTCCCGGCGCCTACGACGCCGAGTGCACCCGCAACGCCTGGCGCACCGACACCGCCTGCCACTCCAGGCTCTTCTGGCGGATCAACGGGTGGTTCCGGCGGCATAGACGCCGGCACGGCGGCAGCGATTGTTGGTGGCGCGGCTGCCGTTGGCATTGGGGCCGCCATTCTTGGTGGCGGCGATGATGCGGCAGCAGGGGCTGCTGGTGCGGGCGGCAATGCCGGTGCACCCGCTGCACCCACGGGCACGGCAACGACAGGCACGGCACCAAGCGCCCCGACACCAAGCGGCACGGCACCGGCCGCTCCTGCCCCGTCTGCTCCGGCACCGGGACAGGGCGCACCTGCCGGACAGGCGCCGGCCGCACCTGCGCAACCTGCGGCACCTGCCTCATCCCCGGCAACACCTGCTGCGGATTCGGTTGCACAGCCAGCGGCACAACCGACACCGCAGCCTGCTGCACAGAACGCACCGGTCACGCCGGAGCCTCAGGCGGCCCCTGCGCAAGCGGCGCCGGTGCAGCCGTCCGGCACAACTGCGCCGTCAGATGCTGTTTTGGATGGTCAGTTCGAAGCGGCGTGTTCGAGTGGGTTCTCGACTGCCGAGCGGCAAGCCTTGGACGCTTACTATGAGCGCACGGCCCATCCGCAGCACCCGCTTCCGGACTATATCCAGGCCGGTCTGGTGGAAGGTCAGTTGATGCCGCCGGGATTGCTGAAGCGCGCACAGCCCATCCCCGCATGGCTGAAAGGGCAGCTCTCCGAATGTTCGTCACATACAGACGTTCTCATCGGCACCCATATCATGCGGTATGAGAGCAACACGGGCATCGTGACTGGACTGTACAAGATCGGCGGCTAAGGCCTGCTGACTCAAAAAAGGCCCGGGCGGTGTCACCGCCCGGGCTTTTCTTTTGTCTGCGGCAGTGACGACTAAAGGTCTTCGCCGATCACGATGAGCTTGTCGTAGGACAGGCCCTGGTCGTCGCACATGGCGCGATAGACGTTGAGGATGCTGTTGGCGTCCAGAATGCCGGTGACCTGACCGGTTTCGTCGGTGTTGATGTTGGGGCCATAGATGGCAAACCAAACATCTGTTTCTTCCGTGTTGGTGTCGGGCACGATCAGCGTGTGGACGGAGCCTGCAGGCTCGAACAGGTAAGACCCCTTGGTATTCACCACATCGGGATATTCGCGGTAGTGCCAGCTGCCGGTGAAGGTCACCGCAAAGACGGGGCCCGTGTGATAGTGCGTTGCCACCTGATAGCCCGGCGAGAATTTCGTGCGCAGGACCCACAGTCCCTGGGTCAGATCAACCTGCTGCAGCTGGATCCTGGTGCCGTCTCCAAGGTCCACGAATGGCAGATCGTCTTCGCCGATATGCAGCGCTTCGCCGGATGCGGGCGGCACGACCGGTGTCGCCATCTGGGTGATTGCATCGTCTGCTTTGGTGTCCATTGAAGATCTCCCTGAAATGAATTCCCGCGCAGTCTAGCGACCTGACGCGCGCTGTCAGGTGTTTTTGACTTTTCGCTGCCGACGCGCCATTTCCTGTGCATGACAGACAGACGTCTCAGTCCCCTGCCTGACCTGCCGGCGCCGCCGGCTCTGGACGTATCCGACGCAGCACCTGTGTGTGCCTTGTGCGCCCGTCCCCTGGGAGGCCGGGTGGAAAAGCACCATCTGATCCCACGCCTCAAAGGCGGGACACAGACCGTGCCGCTGCATCCGATCTGCCACAAGAAAATCCACTCATTGTTTACGGAGAGCGAACTGGCGCACTCCTTCGACACCGTGGAGGCCCTTGCCGACCATCCAGATGTTGCAGCCTTCATCAAATGGGTCCGCAAGCGCCCGTCAGATTTTCACAAGCGCACCCGCAAGGCGGGTGGCGGAAAGGGGCGGCGATGAGCACACCTCTTTCGTTTGCCACAAAGGACGAGGCACGCACGCATGTGTGGGACCGGCTCAGCAATGAGAGGTTGGCCGCCTTCCCGTTTCCGCCGCATGGGCGCATTCCCAACTTCAAGGGTGCGGGTGAGGCCGCAAAGCGTCTGTTCGATATTCCGGTTTTCGCCAATGCCACCGCGCTGAAGATCAATCCGGATTCTGCCCAAAGCGCTGTGCGGGCAGAGGCCCTGCGGCGCGGCATTGATGTCTATGTGCCGACGCCGAAGCTGGCCGGTGGCTTTTGGCGTATCGCGGCCGCCGCCGTGCCCCATGATGCGGTCCGGCAGGCGGCTGCCATGTCGACCATGCCCAAATGGGCAACGCAGGTGGCGCTGCAGGACCTGCCGCAGATGGACGCCATCGTGTCCGGCTCCGTGGCGGTCACACGCTCGGGCAAGCGATGCGGCAAGGGGGCGGGTTATGCGGACCGTGAATACGGCATATTGCTGGAACTGGGACATGCGCCGGTGCCCGTCGCGACGACGGTGCATGATGTGCAACTGGTGGATGATTTTCCCCAGGTCGGCACGGACGAGCCCCTGACATTCATCGTCACGCCGTCGCGCTGTGTGGAGATCACCTCACCGCCGGATGCGCCTGACGGCATCGACTGGTCCGACATCACGGATCAGGACCTGGAGGACATGCCGGTGCTGGCGGACCTGAAGGCGCTGATCAAAGCCTAGTGGGGAAGTGGAAAAGGGAAATGGTACCGCCTCATGGGTTCGAACCAAGGACCTCCGGTTCCACAAACCGGCGCTCTAACCAACTGAGCTAAGGCGGCACATTTCAGCCAACCGGCGAACAGAGGCTTTCGCGCTCAACCCGGTTGCGGAGGCGGAAACTAGCGTCCCGCCATGGCGATTGCAAGAAGGGATATGGCGGCTTTTTCCGCCTGTTCCAGCCAGAAACCCGGCCGATGGGTCCGGAATCCCGGCCGAATTCGCTTCAAATTTGAGCTTTTGGATTACCGCCCCCTTGAGACCTCGTCTTTTAGGCTTTCTTCCATCAAATGCCCGCATGGACACCTGAACCGGGTTCCCGCACCGGGCCAATGAATTGAGGAAACCAATGATGGACTGGGCCAACCGATCCCTGAACGCTCTTGCTGCGATTGCCATGGTGGTTGCCGCCATTGTGTATGGCAGCGCCGGCGCCGCGCAGGCAGCGTCCGATGATCTGTCCGCAGCGCTGGCGGACAAGCCCTCTCATGTGGCCACCAGTTGGATCGGTATTGCAGCCGTTGGCTATGACGTTGTGGCGTTCTTCACCAAGGGCGAGGCCCTCAAGGGCGACAAGAACATTACCGCCACCCATGATGGGGCGACCTATCGGTTTGTCAGCACGGACAATCGTGACCTGTTCCTGAAGGACCCCGCCGCCCTGGCTCCGCAATATGGCGGCTATGGCGCGATGGGTGTCCGCGTGGGCAAGAAGCTGCGCCCCGAGCGCAGTCCGGCGTGGCAGGTCAGTGGCGAAAAGCTGTTCCTGTTCATTGATGACGGCACCAAAGCCATGTGGAATGAAGAAGCGGAGCGGAACGAAAAAATCGCCCGGGCCATCTGGGATACGATCCGCAATGTGCCGCCGAAAATGCTGCAGACCCCTGCCACTCATTAGCCCTACAAGTGGGCCATGACCTGCTGCTAGACTGCCTGCAAAACTTATTGCAGGCAGGGTGGCAGATGGTTCCGGGCGCGCAGACGACATTCATTGAAGCAAACGGCATTCGGTTTGAGGTTGCCGTCGCGCAACCGGCCCATACGGTTGTTTCAGGCCGCCAGGGCAGCGGAAAGAGCAAGCTGGCGTTGTTGCTGCACGGCTTTCCTGAACTCAATTTCTCCTGGCGCGACCAGATTTCAACCTTCACCAATGCGGGCTACACGGTCTGGGCCCCCAATCTGCGTGGCTATGGCGACACGTCGCGGCCTGAAGGCATTGATGCCTATCGCCTGGACGTGTTGATTGACGATGTGGCGGGGCTGATTGATGCGGCCAAGGCCGAAGGGCTCGCAGATGAGGTCTGCCTCGTCGCCCACGACTGGGGCGGTGCGATTGCGTGGAGTTTTCTGCTCGGCAAGAAGCGGGAGATTGATCGCTTCATCGTCATGAACCTGCCGCACCCCAAACGCTTTGTGGATGAGTTCAAAACCTGGAAGCAGTTCAAGCGCTCCTGGTACACGGTCTTTTTCCAGATACCCTGGCTGCCTGAAAAGCTGCTTGGTGCAAAGGACGCGGAGGCCATTGGCCGTGCGTTCCATGATATGGCCGTCGACAAATCCCGCTTTCCAGACAACGTCCTGAAGGTCTATCGCGAGGCGGCGCTCAAGCCAGGCGCGTTGACTGCCATGGTCAACTATTACCGGGCCGCCATGCGGCGCCGGACGCCCTATCACGATTTGTGGCGCGACCCGCCGGTCATCGATGTCCCGACCCTGATGATCTGGGGGGAAGAAGATTCAGCCCTGTGCGTCGAGACCACCGACAAGATGGACCCGCTAATGCGTGACTTCACCCTGCGTCGGCTACCCGGTGTCTCTCACTGGGTTCAGCAGGAGGCGCCGGACACCGTCAATGCCATGATTGCCGCGTGGCTGGGCGGCATTGCCGTGCCCCAGGCTGCCGACCTCAATCGCCTTGCGCCACCGACCCATCGAGATACAGCGACAGCTACATCATCTGCCGCCCAATAGCGCCGGCCACAAGCCGGGTGAGCCACCGCGGCGATGCGCGGCCAATGCTTGTTGTCATGGCATAGGCAAGTCCGGGAACGCGCACCACATCGCCCTTGATACAGGCGTCATAGCCTTCCTGGGCTACTTCCTGCACATCGCCCACGAGGAAAGATGGAATGCGCTCGGTGCGTTCATTGCTGCTCTTGATAGTGCCGAACATGTTGGTCTCGGTAATGCCGGGGCACAGCGCCGTCACGGTCACGCCATCTGACTTCAACTCTTCAGCCAGCGACTCGGTCAAGGACAGGACAAAGGCCTTGGTGCCCGCATAAACAGCCAATGATGGCACCGGCTGGAAGGATGCGACGGATGCAACATTCAGTACACGGCCGGATTTTCGTTTGGCCATGGGCGGCACAAACAAAGCCGCAAGTTCCGTCAACGCCACCGTGTTGAGGCGGATCATGTCGCCCAGAGTTTCTGGTTCCTGACTTTTGAAGGGACCCATCTCCAGCACACCGGCATTGTTCACCAGCACATCGATATCGATGCCACGGCTTGCCATCTCGTTGAACAGGTCACGCGGGGCGCCGGGTTTTGAAAGGTCAATCTGGGCGACTTCAGTGGCGATGCCGTGCTCGGCGGAGAGCTTTTTCCCCAGCTTGGCGAGCTTATCCTTGCTGCGTGCCGCAAGAACGAGATCAAAGCCACCGGCGGCGAATTTTCCGGCCAGCGCCTCGCCAATACCGGCCGATGCGCCCGTGATCAGCACCCACTGACCCTGGGAGCCCTTGTTCGCGGGCCTGTAGGAGGCCTTGGGGCGCGACGCCGTTTTGCGCTTTGTGGCGGTCTTTCTGGTGGCTTTTTTGGCCGTGGTCTTACGTTTTGGAGCTGTCGCCATTTTGCTTTTCCCTATCCCTCGGCCTCGCGTTAAAGGGCCGTTTTCACAAGCCTAAGCGGACAATTGCCCGTTTGCCACAGGTCCATGCCCTATTGGACTTATGAGGGGTCACAGGGAGCCGCGTTTGACGCTATAGTTTGCCAGTGTGCTTGGGGGAGCGCGCATGTCATCGGCGGACACGGTTGTTGGGGAACGACCACACAGCCCCGAGACAACCGCTTTCCTTTGTGCACGGTTTTCTGGCGTAGCTGGTCTTTGAGCTGGCTATGTCCCTTGGTGCCACCTGCCCGAACGGTCATGCATGACGTCCACCGACGACCAGACACCGACCACGCCGGACGATAGATCCGATGTCCGGCCTGACGCGCGTTTTGTCTGGGATGGCGAGCGTGCGCGCGTGGCTGACGCGAATGCGCAAGCTGCAGCGCTGTTTGGCGAAGCCGGCATTCTTGATCTTGTCGAACGGCCTTTTGCGCCGCTGGGCCGTTTTGCAGCAGCCCTCACACAGCTGATGGCAACGGCCTCGGCCCGCCAGGATACAACATCCTCCGTTAACGGACGGATGCCGCATCCCGAAGGCGGGACGCCGCTCGACGTCACAGTGTCACTTGAGCCCCTGAGCGACGGGCGCATCGGCCTTGCCGTGGTGGTTGGGGCCGATGCTGAGCCGGACAGTGCCGAAGCCCGTGTGGCGGCACTGGGTGAAGCCATTGCGGCGCCCGGCGCTCTTTTTGCCGCCGACGGCACATGGCTTGCCGGCAATGATGCGTCCATCGCCCTTCTGGGTGACAAAACGCCAGACCTTGGGGAGTTGCTGGGCGATCCCAAAGCGGCCCTCAGGCTGACCGGGCACGCGCTGGCGGAAGGCCTGTCGTCTGCCACATTCCGCATTGGCACGCGGTTTGGCGCACGCCTTGCGCGCGTCACCCTGACCCGCGCCCTTGATCCCAACAGCGGTGGTGCAGCGGTCGCGGCTTATTTCAATGACATCGCGGACAGGGCGCGCGTTCTGGCGGCCCCTGCCCCGGCAGCACCGCAAGATGTTGAGCCCGGGCCGACCGCATCCCAGACTGCAGGGTCCGATACCAAGACCGCAGCCTTGGAAGCCCGCGCCTTGATGTCCCGCGTCGGCCACGAACTGCGCACGCCCCTCAATGCCATTCTCGGTTTTTCCGAGGTCATGGCGAACGAGCATTTCGGGCCCATGGGCAACGAAAAATATCTGGAATATGCCCGCGACATCCACACGGGCGGCGAACACCTGCTTGGCCTTGTGGATGATCTGCTGGAAATGGCGCGGTCTGAAAACGGGCGGCGCACCCTGTCGTTTGAGGCGGTCGATCTGGCTGACATGGTGCATGCCATGAGTGATCTTCTGCGTGCGGAGGCTGCGGACCGCGGCCTCACCCTGTTTGCCGAGATCAGCGCGGATGTGCCCCCGGTCGTGGCGGATGCCCGCTCCCTGCGGCAGGTGCTGATCAATCTGCTGGGCAACGCGATCAAGTTCACCGGGTCCGGCGGCACAATCACCCTTGGTGTGCGGGTGACTGATGGGGGTGGCGTTGCGCTATCTGTGGTCGACACCGGCATCGGTATGGATGACGCCCAGCTGGCGGCCGCGCTTGAGCCATTTGGTCAGGTGGAAGAAGCACAGGCGGGTCTGGCTGAGGCAAAAGACGGTCAGCATGGCTTGGGACGCGGTCTGGGCCTTGGCTTGCCGCTTGCCAAAACGCTGGTCGAGGCCAACAAGGCCAGCTTTGAAATCGAGAGTACGCCGGGCGAAGGCACCAGGGTTCGTGCGGTTTTCCCGCCGACAGCCGTGCTGGCGACCTGACCGGGATCAAGGGCGCGACCAATTGCGTCTGGCCAAACTAGATGAGTTTATTGACACTCATTCTCAGGAAGCCTAAGCCGCTTGCTGATCCCGTTCACAGCCAGACCAATTTCATCCTATGGCCCTGCTAGAGCCGTCACATTCTACTCTGCCAGATGGGGGCCAGCCCGACGCCGGACGTCCGCTGGCGGCACGGCTGCGCGGCCTGTTCTCGACGGGGACTGCCGGACGATCGCTGACCATCAGCGCCTTTATTGTGGCCTTGATCATTTCCCTGCCTGCGCTGGCGGTTATCTCCAGCCTGTTTGATACGACCACGGCAAGCCTCTCCGGGCTTGGCCAGTCGGTCATGGCCCAGCTGCTGACCAACTCGCTCATCCTTGCGACCGGCACCCTGGCAGGTGTTCTTGTGCTCGGGGTCTCGACGGCATGGCTTGTGACCATGTGCCGGTTCCCCGGCCGTGAGATTTTTCACTGGGCGCTGATCCTGCCGCTCGCGGTCCCCGCTTATGTGGTGGCCTATGCGTATACGGACTTTCTGCACCACCCCGGCCCTGTACAAACCCTGCTGCGCGATGTGACCGGCTGGGGGGCGCAGGATTACTGGTTCCCGAATATTCGCTCCGAAGGGGGCGCGGTGTTCGTGTTTTCCTTCGTGCTTTATCCCTATGTGTATCTTCTGGCGCGCGCGACGTTTCTTGAGCAATCGGTTTGCGCCCTTGAAGCGGCCCGCACCCTTGGCCAGTCAGCCTGGGGCGCGTTCTGGAAGACGGCGCTTCCTCTGGCGCGCCCCGCCATTGCGGCAGGTGCTGCGCTTGCGATCATGGAAACACTGGCGGATTTCGGCACGGTTTCGCACTTTGGTGTGCGCAGCTTTACGACGGCGATCTATCAAAGCTGGTTTTCCCTTGGGGACCGGGTCTTGGCGGGCCAGCTCTCTGCCGGGCTCCTGGGCATTGTCACGCTGCTCATTCTTGTGGAACGCCTCAGCCGGTCGGGCGCCACCTACGAGCAAACCACAACGCGGCTGCAACGCTTGCCGGACTATGAGCTCAAAGGCATCCGCGGGGCCCTCGCTTTTGCCGCATGTGCGTTGCCGGTGACGCTCGGCTTCGCGCTGCCGCTGGGCATTCTTATCTATCTCAACTTTGTTGGTGGGCATGACCTGTTCGGCAGCCGCTACATCACGCTGACACTCAACACTTTCACCCTGGCCGGGATCGCTGCGGTACTGGCTGTGGCTCTGGCGCTGCTCATGGCCTACGCAGTCCGGCTGTCCGGCAGTCCGCTCGCGCGGCTTGCCAACCGGATGACGAGCCTTGGCTATGCGATCCCCGGGTCCGTGATTGCCGTTGGCGTGCTTATTCCGCTGGCCAATATGGACAACGCGCTGGATGCGTGGATGCGCGCAACATTTGGCATATCCACCGGGCTTATTCTGACAGGCTCCATAGTGGGCCTTGTGTTTGCCTATATCGTCCGCTTCATGGCGGTGTCGATCAATACGGTGGAGGCAAGCCTTGCCAAGGTGACGCCCAATATGGACGCCGCCGCCCGGTCGCTTGGGCGCTCGAAGCTGGCCACACTGATTGAAGTCCACTCACCGCTGATGCGCGGCAGCCTGTTGACGGCAGGGCTCATTGTCTTTGTGGATGTGGTGAAAGAGCTGCCGGCCACACTGATCATGCGGCCCTTCAACTTTGATACGCTGGCCATTCAGGCCTATCGGCTTGCGAGCGACGAGCGGCTGGCGGAAGCCTCCACCGCCAGCCTGATGATTGTCGCAACGGGTCTCCTGCCGGTGATCATCCTGTCACGGACGATCATGGCGTCTCGCCCCGGCAGCAAAACTAACAAATAAAGAAGACTGGCAAATAAAAAGAAGCCCGGTCGCAAACGCGACCGGGCTCCAGGTATGCCTGCTGCCAGGGAGGATCTTACTGGTAGCCGACTTCGTTGTAGATTTTCTGAGCTGTGGCCTGGTTTTCACCCAGCTTGATGAGCGGCAGATCGTCCGCCTCAAACGCGCCCAGCGACTCCACCGCAGATGAGGCTTCGACACCTTCAACCACGGGGTATTCGTTGTTGCCGTCGGCGAAGTACTTCTGTGCTGCGTCCGTTGCCAGATATTCAAGGAAGGCAATGGCGTTGGCGCGGTTGGGGGCATTCGCCACCACACCACCAGCAGACACGTTTACGTGGGTGCCGTTTGCGTCATTGTCTTCAGTCGGCTGATCCGGGAACACGATGCCGATGCGGTCCGTGTCATCCGGGTTAGCCAGGTCGCGCACGTCCTGGGAGAGCGCCCGGGCAAAGTAATAGGTGTTGGCAACCGCAATGGCGCATTGGCCGGACGCGATGGCGCGCAGCTGGTCCGTGTCGCCGCCCTCAGGGTCGCGGGCGCGGTTGGCCCAAAGGCCTTCAACCCAGGTCTTGGCGTTTTCTTCGCCTTCATGCTCAACCACGGCTGCAAGCAGGGACAGCATGTAGATGTTGGAAGAAGACCGCGTGCAGACGAGGCCTTTCAGCTTCGGGTCGGCAAGGCTTGCATAGGTCTGGATGTCTGCGGGATCGACCTTGGCCTTGTCGTAGAAGATGGCACGACCGCGCGTGGAGAAACCAAACCAGTGGCCGTCCGGGTGACGGAGGTTTTCAGGAATACGGTCGTCCAGTGTGTCGGAGTCGATCGACTGGAAGATACCGGCCTGATCTGCCTGATAGAGGCGGCCTGCATCCACAGTCAGCAGGATGTCGGCAGGAGAATTCTCGCCTTCGGCCTTGATGCGCTCGATGAGCACGTTGGCCTTGTCTTCAATCCGGTTGACCGTGATGCCGGTGGCTTCTTCAAAATCTGAGTAGAGCCGCTCGTCAGTGTCGTAGTGACGGGAAGAGTAGATATTCACTTCGCCTGCGGCCTGCGCGGCGAGAGGAAAAGCAATGACAGCCGCCGCAGCAGCAACCAGAAGACGCATTGGATCAAAACCCCATGTGATTGGAAAAGGTGCGAATGGATCGCATATTCATCGCGACTGAATATGAGAACCATTCGCATGTCAAGCGGGATCGATGCGGCAAATTGAGCGCGGGCGGGCCGATCAGGTTTTGAGCGCCTCAAGGCCCCTGTAGAGATCCAGAGCTTCAGGGTTTGCCAGTGCCTCGCGGTTTTTGACCTCGCGGCCGTGGACCACATCGCGCACCGCCAGTTCGGTGATCTTGCCAGACTTGGTGCGTGGGATATCCGCCACCGCCACAATGCGGGCGGGAACATGGCGGGGGCTGGCCCCGTCGCGTATCTGTTTGCGCAGGCGTGCCTCAAGATCAGCATCCAGCGCGGCGCCATCTGCGAGCACAACAAACAGCACCACGCGGGTGTCGCCCTGCCAGTCCTGACCGATCACCAGTGACTCTTTGATTTCCGGAAGCTGTTCCACCTGCCGGTAGATTTCCGCTGTGCCGATGCGCACGCCGCCGGGGTTCAGCGTCGCGTCTGACCGGCCATGGATGATGAAGCCCCCGGTGTCCGTTTCTTCCGCGAAGTCGCCATGATGCCAGACATTGGGGAACCGCTCGAAATAAGCGGCGCGGTAGCGGGCATTGTCCTCATCGTTCCAAAAGCCGATGGGCATGGCCGGGAACGCGCGCACGCAGACGAGCTCACCTTTTTCGTTGAAGACGCGATGACCGTCGTCGTTCCAGATTTGCGTCGCCATGCCCAGACCGGCGGCCTGAATTTCGCCGCGATGCACCGGCAGCAGCGGATTGCCAAGCACGAAGCAGGACACGATGTCGGTGCCACCGGCAATGGATGCCAGATGCACGTCCGGCTTGATGGCATCCATCACATAATCAAAACCTTCGGGCACCAGCGGTGACCCGGTGGACAGCAACATGCGCAGGGCAGACAGATTATGGGTGTCGCGCGGACGCAGCTTTTCATTGTTGAGGGCGTCGAGGTATTTGGCGGAAGTTCCAAAATGCGTGACGCGCTGCTGCTGCACTACGTCAAACAACGCCTCCGGCCCCGGATGGAACGGCGACCCGTCATAGAGAACAAGTGTTGCGCCTGCCTGCAGGCCGGAAACCAGCCAGTTCCACATCATCCAGCCGCAGGTACTGAAGTAAAACAGGGTGTTGTTGGAGGTGAGCCCGCAATGCAGGCGATGTTCCTTGGCATGCTGCAGCAATGTGCCACCGGCGGAATGCACAATGCATTTGGGTGCCCCGGTCGTGCCGGAGGAAAACATCACGTAGAGCGGGTGCCCGAATGGCATGGGCAGGAAACTGAGATCGTCCGTGTCTTCAGCATCCAGCGCCTCACGCCAGAGTTCGGCCTTGGGCACCGTCCCCACATCTTCGTCGGCCATGTAGGGCACAACCAGCACGCCTGACAGGCTGGGAAGGCCCAATGCGATATCACGCAGTTTGTCGCGGGTGTCGTGGATCTTGCCACCATAGGCGTAGCCACCGCAGCCGATCAGCAGTGTCGGCTCGATCTGGCCGAACCTGTCCAGCACACCCTTGACGCCAAAGTCCGGTGAGCAGGATGAAAAGACGGCCCCGATGCTGGCCGCGGCGAGCATGGCGACGACCGTCTCCGGCATGTTCGGCATCATGGCCGCTACCCGGTCGCCGGGCCCGACACCCAGGCGGGCAAACACGCGCTGTGCACTCGCTACATCTTCGCGCAGGGTGCCCCAGGTCATCCGCCAGGCGTCGCCGGTTTCAGACCGAAAGACCAGCGCCACATCGTCGTCATTGCCCCCATGGGCCAGCAGGTTTTCAGCAAAGTTCAGGCGCGCCTGGGGAAAGAACCGTGCGCCGGGCATGGCGTCGGCATTTTCAAGCACGACATCGCCCGCCTCACCGACAATGCCGCATTCATCCCAGACCGATTGCCAGAACGCGTCGCGATGATCCACCGACCAAGCATGGAGATCCGCCCAATCGTCAAGGGGCCGCTGCCAGCGGCGGCCAGCCGCGCGGGCAAACCGGCCCATGGGGGTGTCGGCTGGTTCTTGCGGTTGCCACAGGACAGGTGGCTGTGGGGCGGTGTCTGTCATGGCTAACGGATACCGCCCCATCGGCGTCAAATCAAAGGCTGATCCGCAGGGTCAGGTATCCGCAATCGACGCGCCTCACTCGTCGGGCTGAATTTCGTGACGAACCTGCCCATAGGCAATCAGCGCAAACAGTCCCGTGCCGCCCAGAATGTTGCCCAACAGGGTTGGCAGGATGAACTGCCCGAACACCGCGCCATAGGTCATGTCGCCGTGCAGCGCCAACAGAAACACTTCGGCAGAACCGGCGACCACGTGGCTGAATTCGCCAAGGGCAATGATGTAGGTAACCGCCACAATCAACAGCAGCCGCCCGTCCTTGCTATCCGCAAGCGCCCACACAAGCGATGCCAGCAGAAAGCCTGCCGGCACACCAAGCCCGATATTGGCCAGAGCAGACCGCTCCGCCAGGTGGTGAGAAACTTCCAAGAAGGCATCAATCTGATGTGGCAGGGCCAGTCCTGCGGTATCCACCAGGCTGACAGAGAAGAAGATGCCGACAAGGTTGGCCACCAGAACGACGGCCCAGAGCTGCATCATGGTTTTCAGGCGCCACAGGGTAGGCGTAACCAGCAGGGGCAACACAGGTTTGACCGTGTTTTCGGTGAACAGTTGCAGGCGGCCAAGGATGACCAGCACGAAACCGATGCAATAGCCGAAATTGCTGATGATCGACCGCCAGGCTTCGTCCGGCAGGTGGTGATGCAGATAGCCCTTGGAATAAAGCGACAAGGACATCACAACGCCGGCGGCGACGCCAGACCACCACAGGGAAAACAGCGGCCGTTCCAGCTCCTCGATTCCTTCCTGGCGGATGGTTTCGAAAATAACCGGTGAGGTGGACCGCAAATTCTTGCGCGCCTGTGCCTTTTCCTTGTTTGTCAGATTGAGTTCTTCGTCTTGTCCGTCGGTATCTGACATGTGTGTGCCCTTTGCCCTAGCCAATCAAACAGAACACCGGCAGGCCCATCTGGTTCCCTGGCCAGTTCCCGATGTGGCGCCCTGCATGAAGGGACTATGGCAGGGCTGGTCTAGAAGACCAGCCCTGCAGCCTGTGTCTCCAGCAACTGCTTGAAGTCACCATTGGGCTTTTGCATGAGCTGGGCATGGGTGCCCTGCTCCACAATGCGGCCCTGCCGGAACACGAGAATACGATCCACATCCCGCAGCGTGGACAGCCGGTGGGCAATCAGGATCGTCGTGCGGCCCCGCATCAACTCCTCGATGGCATCCTGAATGATGCTTTCAGTATGGGAGTCGAGGCTTGAGGTGGCTTCGTCCAGCACCAGAATGGGCGCGTTCGCCAGAAATGCCCGGGCAATGGCCACCCGCTGGCGTTCCCCCCCGGAGAGCTTCACGCCGCGCTCACCCACTTCCGTGTCATAGCCCTGGGGCAGGTTCTGGATGAACTCGTCCGCATGGGCCCGCCTTGCAGCCTCCATGATTTCCTCACGGGTGGCATCGGGCCGGGCATAGGCGATGTTCTCCGCCAATGACCGGTGGAACAAGGCCGGG
Source organism: Candidatus Phaeomarinobacter ectocarpi (assembly GCF_000689395.1). Lineage (GTDB taxonomy): Bacteria > Pseudomonadota > Alphaproteobacteria > CGMCC-115125 > CGMCC-115125 > Pyruvatibacter > Pyruvatibacter ectocarpi. The sequence goes on along the minus strand of NZ_HG966617.1, from coordinate 538,501 downwards.
TCCTGCGGGACCAGCGCAATCGACTGGCGCAGCGACGACTGGGTGACCGCCGCCACGTCCTGACCATCAATCACAATCTGGCCGCCATCCACGTCATGCAGACGCTGCAGCAACTTTACAAACGTGCTCTTGCCGGAGCCTGAGCGGCCGACAAGCCCCACCCGTTCGCCGGGCTGGATCGTGAGGTTGAAGTCCTCATAGATCGGGTCGGGTTGATTGGCATAGGCAAACTGCACATTCTCAAAGGCAATGCGTCCGGACCCGGGCACAAAGTTTTCAGCATCCGGCCTGTCGGCCACGCCCATGGACTGGCGCTGGAACAACACCAGATCGTCCAGTTCGTTGATCGCCTGCTGCGCGTTCCGAATGTGATAGGACGCGTGCCGCAGATGGCCGTCGATCACGAAGAATGTCGTAAGCGCCAGTACCACATCGCCCGGCGTGGCCAGCCCCTGGGTCCAGTAATAAGTGGAAAAACCCAGCAGCGCCGCCATCATCAATACCTGCATGGCGACCTGAAACATCACGGCGTTCTCGCTGCGAATCCAGGTGAACTGCGCCTTGCCTGCCCAGTCCCGGACCACACGCTCGAAGGAGGCGTCTTCGCGATCCTCGGCGCCAAAGCTCTTCACCACAGCATTGCACGTGATGGCGTCAGACATGGTAGCACCGATGCGGCTGTCCGCCGCCATGTGGATGTTGTTGGCAGGCGCCACCCAGTTGGCGGACAGCCAGTAGCCCACGCCCAGATGAATGGCGATGAGCACACCCACAGTGACCCCCATGACAGGCCACAGGATCGTCAACATGATGGTGAGGCCGATCAACGTGGTCACTGCGGTGAGCAGCGCATGGACGATAGTGTCGGCATAGGTGTCATAGGCCCACATGCCACGGCTGATTTTTCGGACGGTGGCGCCTGCGAACTCGTTGGCGTGCCATTCAGATGAGAAACGCTGCACGCGTTCAAAGGCATCGCCCACCAGATGCCGCATGACATTGGCCGCAAAGACGATCCACACGCGATACATGATGTAGCGTACGGTGAAAAAGAGAACCGTCACACCAACGATGATGAAGAGGAGTTGCCAGACCTGCTGATCCGGCAGTTCGCCTGCAATGGTGTCGATAAAGCGACCGGCAACAAGTGGCCAGGCCACATCGAGGGCCGCCATGGCGAGCACAAGCCCGATACAAGCGTAGAACAGACGCGGGTAGCGCATCCAGTAGTCCCACACAAAACGGGCGGTCTCAAAAGTCGTAAGATTGGTCATTATCATCACAGTCCACGTCTTCGCGCGGAGCTGTCCCAGGAAGAAATTTGTTTTCGGAATTGGACAAACTTGGGGGCGGGCATTGGAGGCTGGTATTGGAGCCTGGCGCCCGGCCAAACGGTGCGGTTAGCGCCCGAACAAAATCGGGAGCTTGAGGAGGGTCGCGTGCCTGCCCGGCTATCGCTGGGAAAGACCGCTGACGCCAACCGCGTTTGTCTAAGCCTTGTCTCTAGACGCGATGCCTATGCCGACAAGGCTTGGAAAACGCGATCACGCGGGGAGTATCGGTTTGCATCGACAACTCTTCCTGGGTGCTGGGGTCCTTGGAGCAGGTTCACCAGCGCGTGAATCGCAAAACCTCACCCCGAATGGATGAGACGGTCATGACAATGCCACAGGAATTCGCGATTGTGGAAGTCAGTAAATCGTGATGCATGGCAGGACTGCGAAAAGCGCGGTACGATTGCCACAACTCGCACCCCCCTGCCCGCGTCCCTCATGGCCCTCTGGCCACTCAAACTCAGGGGACCGCACCGGAGAAACCCAATGCGCGCCTTGCTCTATTTCGTTATCGCCGTCGTTGTTCTTGTGGCAGGTGCGGTTTTTCTTGCGCCCATGTTCATTTCTGCGGATCTGGTAAAGCAGGAAGTGGAAGCGGCCGTTGAAAGCGCGACGGGACGCAAACTCACCATTGCCGGCGACGTCTCCATCAGTGCATGGCCTGCGCTGGCAGCAAATATCGGCGACGTGACGTTTGCCAATGCGCCGGGCGGCAAGTCAGAAAACATGGCGACCATGAAGGAGCTGCGCGCGGAACTGGCCATTATGCCGCTGCTGAGCGGCAAAGTGCAGGTCGATGAGTTTGTGCTGCGCGAGCCTGTCATCAATCTGGAGATTGCGCGCAACGGCACACCGAACTGGCAGTTTGAACCCGCGGCGGCTCCGGCCGATCCCGCACCCGCACCGCAGGACACCCAGTCTGGCGGCGGCGACACCACATCAACGGACGGCAGCAGCGGTGGCGGGCTCGCCCCGACGGAAGTCTCGCTGGCCAACATGACCATTGAAAACGGTCAGATCAGCTACAGCGATGCCCAGTCCGGTGCGGCTTATAATTTCAGCGACGTGGATGTGACGCTGAACCTGCCAAGCCTTGATGAGCAGCTGAATGTAGCAGGCGCGCTTACGTGGAACGCAGAGCGGGTGAACATTGATGCCACCGTTGAACGCCCGCGTGCGGTGATGGAAGCAGCAACCACGGCAACAACGCTTGCCGTCTCGTCCAATCCGGTGACCTTCAACTATGCAGGCGACGTCACTTTTGGGAGCGCTCTTGCAACAAGCGGCACGGTTGATATGGACGTGCCGTCCGTTCGCAAACTGTCGGCCTGGACCGGCAGCCCGATGGCTGACGGTGGCGGCTTTGGTCCGCTTGCGCTGAACGGACAGCTGGCCAGCGCCGGCACGCGCTACACATTTTCCAATGCCACCATGTCCCTGGACGGCATGAATGCCAGCGGCAACCTCGTGGTGGAAACCGCCGGCGCACGGCCCAAGCTGTCCGGGTCTCTGGCGGTCGATCAGATTGATACCAACGTCTATAGCGGCCAGGGCGATGCGGGCTGGAGCACGGACGTGATCGATTTCTCCGGTCTCAAAGCCGTCGATACAGACCTCAATCTCTCCGCGGGTGAAATCATCTTTGGCAACATCGTCATCGGGGAAAGTGCGCTTGGCCTCGACATTACCAACGGCACCATGGTCGCGAACCTCACCAAGATGGCGCTCTACCAGGGCTCAGGCACCGGCAAGCTGACCCTCAACGGGCGCCGCGCCACGCCGTCCCTGGCCGCCAATTTCAATCTGTCGGGCCTCGCCATTGAGCCGTTCTTGAATGCAGCTGCAGGCTTCAAACGCCTGGACGGTACCGGTCTCTTCAACGTCGCTGTTACGGCGAGCGGCGCCTCACAGGCACAGATGGTCAATACGCTGAACGGGACCGGCAACATTGATTTCAGGAATGGCGCCATCAAGGGCATCAATCTGGCGCAGATCATTCGCACCGCGTTGACTGACCCGATCTCCGGCTGGAGCAACGCCACGTCTTCCGACACGGATTTCAGTGAGCTGAATGGCTCCTTCAACATCACCAATGGGGTCTTGTCCAACAATGATCTCAAGATGCTGGGGCCGCTCCTGCGGCTCACGGGTGCTGGATCAACCAGCATCGTTCAGCAGTCGATCAATTACCGCCTGAAGCCCAAGCTGGTCGCCTCGCTTGAAGGTCAGGGCGGTGCTGCGGACAAATCCGGGCTGGACATTCCCGTCATCGTGACGGGCACGTGGTCCAATCCGAAATTCGCGCCGGATCTGGCGGCTGTGATTTCCAATCCGGCCGAGCTTCTCAAGGGCGTTGAAAGTCTTGAGAAGATTCAGCCCAAGGACATCATTCGCGGGTTGCTGGGCCAAAACGACTCCTCGAGCGACTCGTCCGGAGAAGCACCAAAGGAAGAAACCAAGCAGCCCAATCCCGAAGATCTGCTCAAGGGATTGTTTGGCCGGTAGTCAGCATCGCTGACCGCCGATGGGCTTGCGGTGGATTGCGGTTTGGGCGCGCGGTTTGCATCGATGGGTCGATCGTCTAGGCTCGCCGAAATTCGCTGATTTGCCTGACGATCAGAGGCTCCATGGACACCGAGACGCTGCCTGACACCGCGACACCGGACGCAAGCACCGACGGCAGCATTGCTGATCCACTGGTGCGCTTTCGCGGCGTTCAAAAGACCTATGACGGCGAAACGCTGGTGGTCAAAGGTCTGGACCTTGATATTGCCCGCGGTGAGTTTCTCACCCTGCTGGGGCCATCGGGCTCGGGCAAGACAACCTGCCTGATGATGCTTGCAGGCTTTGAAATGCCCACGGGCGGCGACATTCTTTTGGATGGCGATCCCATCACCACGCTGCCACCGCACAAGCGCGATATCGGCATGGTGTTTCAGAACTACGCCCTGTTTCCCCACATGTCGGTCGCAGAAAATCTTGCTTTCCCCTTGAAGGTCCGCGGCATGGCGCCCGGTGTGATTGCAACAAAGGTTGCGGATGCCTTGGACATGGTGGAACTGGAAGATTTCGGTGGTCGTATGCCCGCGCAGCTGTCCGGTGGTCAGCAACAGCGTGTGGCCGTTGCCCGCGCCCTGGTGTTTGAACCCAAGCTTGTGTTGATGGATGAGCCGCTGGGTGCCCTTGACCGCATGCTGCGCGAACAGATGCAGCTGGAGATCAAGCACCTGCATGAGAGCCTCGGCATCACCATTGTTTATGTGACCCATGATCAGGGCGAAGCGCTGACCATGTCTGACCGCATCGCCGTCTTCAATGACGGGGTCATCCAGCAGGTTGACCCGCCTGCCCGCCTTTACGAAGAACCACAGAACAGTTTTGTGGCGTCGTTCATTGGCGAGAGCAACCGACTGGCCGGTGAGATACGCGGCACGGTGAGCGGCAAGGTGACGGTTGCCTTGGACGGGTCCAACGGGCTGGTGCTGGCTGCCCCTGTGGCGGTCCGTGACACCGGCGCGCGCACCCTGCTGTCCATTCGGCCAGAACGGGTGCACGTTCTAAGCCCCGGTGACACAGCGTCTTATGACAATGTGTTTGAGGGCACGGTTCGGGAGCTGATTTACCTGGGGGACCATGTGCGTGCCCGCCTGACACTTGGCGGCAATGATGATTTTGTGGTCAAGGTGCCAAACATGGCAGGCTCAGCGCCTCTTGCGCGCGGCGACACAGTGCGTGTCGGCTGGTCTGCGGATGATGCGCACGCGCTGGACTACATGGAATTTGAGACCGATGGCCCAAGGGCCGCCGCCTAGAGCTTAGGTATCACTTGCGTATCAATTGGGGAGATACACGCAATGACATTTACAACTCCGCTTGCACCCGGATTACTGGCAGCAACCGCAATCATGGCCCTTGGACTTGCGGCCTGTGACAGCGGCAACAATGACGCAGCCGAGGCACCCGTAACACCGGATGCGGCCGTTGCCGACGCGGCGCCGGACACGCCCATTGAGGAAGCGATAGAGAGCACTGAGACCACGCTCACCATCGTGTCCTGGGGCGGCGCATATACGAAGGCGCAGATTGAAGGGTTTCACAAACCCTTCAGTGAGCGCACCGGCATTGTCATTCAATCGGACGACTATGACGGCAACATCGCGCCCATCAAGGCGCAGGTGGAAAGCGGGAACGTGGTCTGGGATGCCGTTGACGTAGAGACGGCTGAAGCGGTGCGTCTGTGTGATGAAGGCCTGACAGTTCCTGTCGATCATTCAGCCCTGCCACCGGCGCCCGATGGCACACCGGCCCTTAAAGACTTCCTGCCCGGCACCTTGTTTGAGTGCGCGGTTCCCATTTCGGTGTGGTCGAGCGTCTTTGCGTTTGATGCCTCGAAATATCCTGAGAATGCGCCGTCAACGCTGGACGACTTTTTTGACCTTGAAACCTATCCCGGCAAGCGTGGGCTTCGGAAAATTCCAAAGTTCAATCTCGAGTTCGCATTGATGGCTGACGGCGTTGCCATCGACAAAGTCTATGAGGTGCTGTCCACGCCGGAAGGCGTCGATCGGGCCTTTGCCAAGCTGGATACGATCAAGGATGAGGTCATCTGGTGGGAAGCCGGCGCACAGCCGCCGCAGCTTCTGGCGGATGGCGAGGTTGTCATGACCAACGCCTTCAACGGCCGGATCTTCAATGCGCAGATTGCCGAGCAGCAGCCTTTTGAAATCATCTGGGATCGGCAGATTTGGGACCTTGACCTGTGGGTCATGCCAAAGGGCGGCAAGAACCTGGATGCGGCCATGGATTTTGTGTCCTTTGCCACGTCAACAGAAGGGCTCGCAGGCCAGGCCAGCTGGATCGCCTATGGCCCGTCGCGCAAATCATCCCTCGAGTTGGTTGGGGCGCACGCGGAATATCCTGATGTGGACATGAAATCTCACATGCCGACGACGCCGGAGCGTCTCGCCAACGGATTGCAGAACGATTACGAGTTCTGGGCCGATTACAATGATGAGCTTGAACAGCGCTTCAATGCGTGGCTGGCGCAGTAAACTCTCGAAAGTCGCCACTGCCGCGCGTTCCGGAGCGGCGCGCAACCTGATAAGAGAAAAGGGCTGGTGATTTGCACATGTGCAGCACCAGTCCTTTTTGCTGTTGCCATGCCCGGATCACCCCATGACTGCTGCAGACGCAGCCCCCTATGACGCACCGCCCCCCGAACTGAAGCGCCAGCTGCAACGGGCCAACCGGCTTGCGCGGTGGAAAGCGCTGGGCCTTGTCGCGCCGCTGCTGATCTTCCTGATCGTCACGTTCATTGTTCCGATCCTCTCGATGCTTACCCGCAGTGTGTATTCGCCAGCCTTTGGCGAAGTCCTGCCGCAGCTGAGTGAGGCGGTGCAAAACTGGGACGGCGACGGCATCCCGGACGAAGCAGTCTTTGCGACCCTTGTGACCGACATGATGGCCGCGCGATCTGAGCGCACCATTGGACAGGCCGCGACCCGGCTGAACTATGAAGTGCCGGGCACCCGGTCACTGGTCATGCGATCCGCCCGCAGGGTTGCCCGGCTGGACGCCCCCTACAGCGAAAGCCTGCCGGCGCTTGATCCACGATGGGGAGAGCGCGAGATCTGGGCCGCCATCAAGCGGGTTTCAGAGCCGGTGACGCCGACTTTCTACCTGTCCGCCATCGACCGCACCCAGACCGCCGATGGCTCGATTGTGCTGAATGCGGAAGAACAGCGACTTTATGTGCAGTTGTTCTGGCGCACCCTGTGGGTGTCGGCACTGGTCATGGCGCTTTGTCTCGCCCTTGGCTTTCCCATTGCCTATTTGATGGCGCATATGTCGTCCGCGCGGGCCAATCTACTGATGATCCTGGTGCTCCTGCCCTTCTGGACATCGCTCCTTGTACGGACAACAGCGTGGATCGCGCTGCTGCAAACGCAGGGTGTGCTCAATGACCTGATGGTGTGGGCGGGGCTGGTGTCGGATGATGGCCGCATTCAGCTGATCTACAATCAGGTCGGCACCATTGTGGCGATGACGCATATTCTGCTGCCCTTCACGGTGCTGCCGCTTTATGCCGTCATGCGCGGCATTCCGCCGTCGCTGACCCGCGCTGCGCTGTCGCTGGGCGCAACGCCGGCGACTGCCTTCATGCGGGTCTATCTGCCGCTGACAGCACCGGGCATCGGCGCAGGCGCGGTGCTCGTGTTCATTCTCGCCGTTGGCTACTACATCACCCCGGCGCTGGTGGGCGGGCGGACGGGTCAACTGATCTCGAACCTCATTGCTTTCCACATGCAGGAGAGCCTCAACTGGGGACTCGCGGCGGCCCTTGGTGCCCTGTTGCTCGCGGGCGTGCTGGCGCTTTACTGGCTCTATGACCGGCTCGTTGGAATCGACAAGATGAGGCTTGGATAACCATGCCTCCTCCCGTCTATGCAAGCGCTGGTGAGCGCGTCTGGTACTACAGCTTCCGGGTTCTGTGCGGCGCGATCTTCGTGTTTCTCATCGCGCCGCTGCTGGTGATCATTCCACTGTCGTTCAACGCTCAGCCCTATTTCACGTTCACGCCGGAGATGCTGGCGCTCCAGCCCGACGCGTTTTCGGGCCGGTGGTATCGCGACATCATCGAGAATGATCAATGGCTGCATTCAATCCGCAACAGCTTTGTCATCGGCATCGCGGCCACCTTCATGGCAACGGGTCTGGGCACGCTGGCAGCACTTGGGCTGGCCAGCCCCGCCATGCCCTATCGCCGAACCATTATGGCGGTGCTGATCTCGCCGATGATCGTCCCGATCGTTATCACCGCCACCGGCATGTATTTCTTCTATTCCTCAATCGGGCTGTCACAGACTCATCTGGGCATCATCCTGGCCCATACAGCCCTTGGCATTCCCTTTGTCATCATCACTGTGACGGCCACGCTGTCGGGCTATGATCAAAATCTGACCCGGGCCGCCTTGTCATTGGGGGCGCCGCCGCATGTGGCGTTCTTCAAAGTCACCATGCCGATCATTCTGCCCGGCGTCGTCTCCGGCGGCCTGTTTGCCTTTGTCACATCGTTTGACGAGGTGGTGGTGGTGCTTTTCATGGCTGGCTTTGAAGAGCGGACCATTCCGCGCCAGATGTGGGCCGGCATTCGCGAGCAGATATCGCCAACCATTCTGGCGGTTGCGACATCTCTCGTCCTGGTATCCATCGCACTGCTGACGGCAGTTGAATTGTTGCGGCGACGGTCCGAGCGCATGCGGGGTCTGGATGCGTCTTAGCCTCACATATGCTGTTGCCGTCTTGATGGCAGGTTTCGTGAGCACCGCGCATGCGCAAGTCAAGCTGCTGACCTATGAAGGCGCCTGGGGCGATGCCCTCGCAGCGGCGGCCTCGGCGTCGCCGGACCTGCCGGTGATCGTCGAACGGTATGACGGGTCGCTGAATGCTGCCGCCAGCACGGCCTCACTCGTGGATGCGGAGACGGATGCGGCCAACCTTATGTGTGACGATGGCCCGGCACAGCCGCTTAATCCTGAGCTTGCCCAGGCCTTTCCCCCCTCACTGACACTGGATGTGACGCATCAATGCGGCGTTGGATATCTGGTGACGTCGCTGGTGCTGACGACTCGATCAGACGGCCCGGACAGTTGGGCTGCCTTTTTTGATGCAGAGAGCTTTCCCGGTGCGCGCGCACTGCCGCGCGGGGCGCGGGGCACACTGGAAATCGCCTTGATGGCCGACGGGATCGCGCTGGGTGATGTGTACGCCTTGCTGGAAACACCAGAGGGCGTCACCCGCGCTCTGGACAAGCTGGACGCTCTGTTTGCCCAGGCCCAGATCGTGTTCTGGGATACACCGGACGATGCCGTGGCGCTTTTGCGGGCAGACGCTGTTGCTGCCGCGGCCCTCCCATCGGTCCACGCAGCCCACATTGTTCAGCAGCAGCCGGACGCGTCCTCAGCCTTCCAGATTTCGTTTGCAGGGCAGATATATCGGGTGCAGAGGCTTGTTGTCTTCCCGGCCGCTACATCTGACCAGGAGACTGTGCGTCGCCTGCTCAACGCGGTGCTTTCAGAAACGGGGCAGGCTTTGCTGGCGGAGGCATTGCTTGCAGGGCCGGTCAATCCGCAAGCATGGCGCAACATTCCTGCCTCTCTTGCACCCTTGCTGCCCACAGCGCAGTCGCACAACATCGCTGTTACCGGACTGGCCGACAATGCGGACTTCTGGGCAGACCATGGCGACGACATTGAAGCCCGGTTCGCCACATGGCTCGACGTTCATGAACAGGGCCAGTCGCCTGCCCTGCCCCATTGAACAGGCCGTCGGACACGCCATCTCGTCAATCCGGTGCCTCGTCAATCCGGTGCAAAGGGTAGTAGGTTATCGCCAGCAGCGCCGCGCGCTTAGAATCAGCGGTCCGATGGTGCTGGGGGAATGAGCCTGCGGGAGAGGCAGAATGCTTTTTGATCTCGTATCGATTTTGTGGCGGCTGGCGGTTGTCTCAGCCGCCATCGCCGTCATCCTGCATTTTCTGGGAACTGACGCCACGGAAGTCCTGTCGCAAATCAACGCGACTCCGGCTGATATCGGGGCGCTGATCGCCCGCGGCTGGGCCTTGGCTTTGCCCAACCTCATGCTCGGTATTGTTGTGATTATTCCCCTCTGGCTGATCATTTTCATGATGCGCCCGCCGCGCAATTAGGCCGGGTCTGGGCGGCTTTTCTTCCGCGAAAAAATGTGTGGCATCGCCGCGCCATCGTGGTTAACGTTTTGCCCGCGTGGGACACCTAATCCACGGAAATCCAGGGAGATTTTCTATGCGAATTCTAAAGAGCGTGGCACTTGCTGCCTTGCTGACCGGTGCGGGCGCTGTTGCAGCCCTTGCCAATGTTGGTTCCGGTCTTGTGGGCAACTCGGTCACCGTGACCGGCCCTGATGGCGCAAGCGTCATTCTGTACTACCCAGATGCATCCACCGTTGAGCGCCAGGCTCCTGATGGCTCCACAGCCTCAGGCACATGGTCCGTCAATGGACAGGACATCTGCACAGCTTTCCCGGGCGAAGACGAAGCCTGTGTGACTGTGACTGAAGAGGCACCTGCCGTTGGTGCCTCAGGCGAGATTCCAGGCGAAGCTGGCGTCAGCACCTGGGCAGTGACTGAAGGCAAAGGCTTCTAAGCCAAGCTGACACCATTTGCCTTTTGGCAAAAGAATGGGCGGAAGTGCTGCAAATGCGCTTCCGCCTTTTTCGTTTCGGGCTTTCTCATGTCCATCAATCCAAAGGCGGAACCGTCATTCACCGCCAAAGTGTTTGACGATGGACATGCCCAGCATCGGGCCCGCAACAGCTGCCACGATGATCGGCACCCAGAACTCGCCGAGTCCATAAAGTACCGCCGCGCCGACCAAAAGGATCAGATTGATAAGGATTGAGCCCATTTGTGTTCCATTCCTGCGACATGTCTCCAACCGGTGCCACAGGCCTTGCCCACCCCCGATTGCCCGGCCATCCTATGCCAATTCGAAGTGTAATCGGGGCCTAAATCCATGCCGGACCGCCAGATCAAGAAGCTGCTCGTCGCCAACCGAAGCGAGATTGCCATTCGCGTCATGCGGGCGGCGGCGGAGCGCGACATCGAGACGGTGGCGGTCTACTCCGAGCAGGACCGCCTGGCGCTGCACCGTTTCAAGGCGGATGAGAGCTATCTGATCGGCGAAGGGCGTGGGCCCGTCGAAGCCTATCTCTCCATAGATGAAATGATCCGCGTGGCAAAAGAGGCCGGCGCGGACGCGGTGCATCCCGGTTACGGCTTCCTGTCGGAGCGTCCCGACTTTGTGGAAGCCTGCGCAGACGCGGGCCTTATTTTTGTGGGTCCGCCCGCCGACGTGATGAAGCGCCTTGGCAACAAGGTGTCGGCCCGCAACCTTGCCATTGAGGCGGGTGTGCCGGTGGTACCCGCGTCAGATGCCCTTCCCACTGACCTCGATGAAGTCGCGGTGATTGCCGACAAGATCGGCTACCCGCTGATGCTCAAGGCGAGCTGGGGCGGCGGCGGGCGGGGTATGCGCCGCATCTACACGGCGGACGAACTGAAGGGCCAAGTGCAGGCCGGGCGCAGCGAAGCCAAGGCGGCCTTTGGCAATGACGAGGTCTATCTCGAAAAACTGGTGGAGCGCGCCCGCCACGTGGAAGTGCAGCTCCTGGGAGATTCCCACGGCAATGTCATTCACCTCTATGAACGCGATTGCTCGGTCCAACGCCGCAACCAGAAAGTCGTTGAGCGCGCGCCCGCGCCCTATCTCGACGAGGCGCAGCGGCAGGAAGTCTGTGACGCGGCCCTCAAGCTGGCCAACGCCGCGCAGTACCAGAATGCGGGCACAGCTGAATTCCTGATGGATATGGAAACGGGCGCGTTCTACTTCATCGAGGTCAATCCACGCATTCAGGTGGAACACACGGTCACCGAAGAAGTGACCGGCGTTGACGTTGTGAAGGCGCAGCTGGCTGTCGCTGAAGGGGCGAAGATCGGCGACGGGCGTATCCCAGCGCAGGCAGACGTGCATCTCAATGGCCATGCCATGCAGTGCCGCATCACCACGGAAGACCCGGAGCAGAATTTCATTCCTGACCACGGCCGCATCCAGATTTATCGCGGGGCCAACGGCTTTGGCATCCGGCTGGATGGTGGCACCGCCTATTCCGGTGCGCTCATCACTCGCTATTACGATTCCATGCTGGAGAAGGTCACCGCCTGGGCGCCGACGCAGGATGAATGCATCAAGCGGATGCGGCGGGCGCTGGGCGAGTTTCGTATTCGCGGTGTGCAGACCAATATCGCGTTTCTTGAAAACCTGATCGACCACAAGGAATTTCTGGCACTCAATTACTCGACGCGATTCATTGATGAAACGCCGGAGCTGTTTGACTTCAAGCCACGCAAGGACCGCGCAACGCGCCTGCTGAAATTCATCGGCGAGGTAACCGTCAATGGTAACCCGGAAACGAAGGACGCAGCCGATACCGTATCGCGCGCCATTGTTCACCCGCCGCATCTGGATATGCAGACGCCGCGCGATGGCACCAAGCAGCTGCTTGACCAGATGGGTCCTGAAAAGTTCGCACAGTGGATGCGGGACGAAAAACGTCTGTTGGTGACCGACACTACCATGCGGGATGCGCACCAGTCGCTGCTTGCCACGCGTATGCGCACCAACGACATTGTGGCGATTGCGCCCTATATGTCGCGCGCCATGCCGGAGCTCTTTTCAGTTGAGTGCTGGGGCGGGGCGACCTTCGATGTGGCCATGCGGTTTTTGCATGAAGACCCGTGGTCGCGGCTGCATCAGTTGCGCGCGGCGATGCCGAATGTGCTGACGCAGATGCTGCTGCGCTCGGCCAATGCGGTTGGCTACACGAATTATCCCGACAACGTCGTGACCTACTTCATTGATCGCGCAGCGGATGCGGGCATTGACCTGTTCCGCGTGTTTGACTGCCTCAACGTGGCAGACAACATGGTGCCTGCCATCGAAGAAGTGGCCAAGACCGGCAAGCTGTGCGAAGCCGCCATCTGCTATTCGGGCGATCTTACCAGCCCCACTGAGACCAAGTTCACGCTCGATTATTATCTGGGTCTTGCCAAACAGTTTGAGGCAGCAGGCGCACACATCATCGGCATCAAGGATATGGCCGGGCTGTGCAAGCCTGCAGCGATCCGGCAACTGGTGACAGCGTTGCGGCAGGAAACCGACCTGCCGATCCATTTCCACACCCATGATACATCCGGGGCCGCAGCAGCCAGTGTGCTGGCGGCGTCTGACGCCGGCGTGGACGCGGTGGATGCGGCCATCGATAGCATGTCGGGCGTCACGTCACAGCCTAATCTTGGCTCCATCGCCGCGGCCCTGCGCCATCAGGAGCGCGACACGGGGCTGGATGCGGATGCGCTCATTGCGGTCACCACCTATTGGGAGCAGGTCCGCAAGCATTACGGACCGTATGAGAGCGATATTCGCGCGGGCACGTCCGACGTCTATCGCCATGAAATTCCCGGTGGTCAGTACACGAACCTTCGCCAGCAGGCCAAAGCCATGGGGCTGGACCATCGCTGGCCAGAAGTGGCGGGTGCTTATGCGGCCGTCAACAAGCTCTTGGGCAACATCGTGAAGGTGACGCCCTCCTCCAAGGTCGTGGGTGATCTGGCGCTCTACATGATGTCGTCCGGACTGACGGTCGAAGACGTGCTGGACCCGGACAAGGACATTGCCTTTCCTGAAAGCGTCATCCAGCTGCTGAACGGCGAGCTGGGGACACCGCCCGGCGGGTTCCCGGATGACATCACCAACCGGGTGCTCAAGGGCAAGACGCCGCTGACGGGACGTCCCGGCGCGCATCTGCCACCGGCGGACCTTGAAGCTGAACGGGCCAAAGCTGCGGAAGCTGTGGGCCGTGACATGAGTGACGAGGACTTGGCCGCCTATCTCATGTACCCGAAAGTATTCACGGATTTTGCCACCCATCAGATGGACAATGGCGACGTGGAGGTGCTGCCGACGCCGGTCTTCTTCACCGGCATGGATGTGGGCGAGGAAATCTCTGTCCATATCGATAAAGGCAAGACGCTGGTCATCCGCTGCCTTGGGGTCTCGGAAGCTGATCAGGAGGGCTATCGCCGGGTCTTTTTCGAACTGAACGGGCAGCCGCGCCAGGTCAAGGTGCTGGATACGCACCTTGCCGCCCCTGCCGCCGAGCGGCCCAAGGCGGATGCAGCCAACCCCAACCATGTGGGGGCCCCCATGCCGGGGCTGGTTGTGCAGATTTCGGTAAAACCGGGCGACTCAGTTAAAGCAGGGGATACGCTTGTTGCCCTTGAGGCCATGAAGATGCAGACCAGTGTCACCGCCGAGCGCGATGGCGTGATTGCAGAACTCATGGTGGAACCGGGCATCACCATTGACGCGAAAGACCTGATCATGACGTTTACGGATGCCTAGCACCGCAAGTCCTGCCGCCGCCCTCGCTCCTGGCCTCGCCCCTGCCCTGGCCCCGGAAGGAACCGCAGACCACATGGCTGATGCCCGTGCGCTCCTCAAAACCGTATTCGGCTTTGACGATTTTCGTCCGGGACAGGAGGACATTGTCGCGTCCATTCTTGGCGGTCAGGACGTGCTGGCCATCATGCCGACGGGGGCTGGCAAGTCGCTGTGCTATCAACTCCCCGCCTTGATGCGCGACGGGCTGACGGTTGTCGTGTCGCCGCTCATTGCGCTGATGCGCGATCAGGTGGCCGCCCTTCAGGCCAATGGCGTGGAAGCAGGCGCGCTGACCTCCAACACGGACCCGTATGAAGCCGAGCGCATTCATCAGGCGATTGATGATGGCGTGCTCAAGCTCTTGTTCATGGCGCCCGAACGCCTGTCGATTGCCAGCGGATTGCTGCAGCGGGCGGGCGTGTCGATGCTGGCCATCGACGAAGCGCACTGTGTGAGCCAATGGGGTCATGACTTCCGGCCGGACTATCTCAAGATCGGCGCGCTGCGTGATCAACTCAGTGCCCAGCTTGGCCACATCCAGATCACGGCCTTTACGGCCACCGCTGACGAAGAGACGCGCGGGGAGATTGCTGCCAAGCTCTTCACGCAGGAGCCGGACGTGTTTCTGGGCGGCTTTGATCGGCCGAACCTGTTTCTGGCGTTTGAGCCCAAGGCGCAGCCAAAGACGCAGGTGGCGGATTTCGTCGCGCAGCATCCCGGCGAAGCAGGCATTGTCTATTGCTCGTCGCGCGCCAAGACGGAAAGCTTTGCAGAGCACCTGCAGTCCAAAGGCGTAGAGGCGCTGGCCTATCACGCCGGGCTGGACGGCGAGACGCGTCAGATAAGACAGGACCGGTTTACCCGGGAAGATGGCATCGTCATCTGCGCCACTGTCGCTTTCGGCATGGGCATCGACAAACCGGACGTCCGCTTTGTGGTGCATGCGGATATGCCCAAGAGCATGGAAAGCTATTATCAGGAAGTGGGCCGCGCGGGCCGCGATGGCCTGCCTGCCGCGACGCTGACGCTGTACGGAATTGACGACATCAAGCTGCGGCGTTTGCAGATTGACGACAGTGACGCGCCGGACGACAGAAAGCGCGCTGACCATCAACGGCTGAATGCGTTGCTGGCGCTGGCGGAAGCGCCAAACTGTCGCCGACAGGTGCTGTTGTCGTTCTTTGGCGAGCGCGACCATGGCCCCTGCGGCCATTGCGATTTGTGCAAGTCGCCAGTCGAGACTTACGATGGCACGCAGGACGCGCAAAAGGCGCTGTCCGCCATGATCCGTACCGGCGAGCGGTTTGGCCTTGAGCATGTGATTGCCGTGCTGCGCGGCGAAGACACCGAGCGCGTGCGCACGCTGCGTCACGATCAGCTGCCGACCTTCGGGCTGGGTGCGCACTATGACAAGCATCAATGGCGCGACATCTGCCGCCAGATGTATGCGCTGGGGCTGACGTCGGTTGATCCGCAATATGGCTCGTGGCTGGTGACGGAACCCGGCTGGGCCGTGCTGAAACAGGGCGAGACCGTGGCCCTGCGGCATCCGCCTGGCCCAAAAGAGAGAAGGCAGGACCGTCGCCGCAGCAGCCCGAAGAGCAAAACGCCGCGCAAGGCCAAACCGCCGGTCGATCTCTCAGAACGCGATGGAGAATTGCTGATGGCCCTCAAGGCCAAGCGCACGGAACTGGCCAGGGCGCAGAACGTCCCCGCCTACGTCATCTTCCCCGACAAGACGCTGGTGGAAATGGCCATGGCCCGCCCAAGCTCGCTGGACGAAATGGCCGAGATCAGCGGCGTCGGCGCGCGCAAGCTCGAGAAGTTCGGGGCGGTGTTTTTGGAAGTGGTTGGTCAGCATTAGGTGTGGCTCTGTCTGATTAGCCACTGGCTATTGGGACGCATTTTTCAAATCAGAAAGCACTTGTGCCACGACTTGCCTGGTTTCCTCCTGGTCGGCACCTGGCTTTAATCGCCCATCTGCATGTACTCGTAGAGCCAGTAGGTCAAACGGCTGAAGATCATTAGGCAGGTTCGCCGCATGCTCTTCGGCTGATACTCGTTCTTTATTGTTGAGGAACAGGTCGGGCCGTTCCGGCAAACGAACACCCAGAACGGATTTTGGATACAACCGCGAACTGCCTACAAAACCAAGAGAGCGCAAAAAGCATTCCAGAAACTGACTCCTAAGCCAACGCGGCGCTTCCGTGCGCGCCACAAAACAATACGTGTGAATAATTTCTCTTTCTGAACTGGCAAAGATGTGCGCTTGGGAATGAGCCGTTTCGAAGTGGGTATGTTGCAACAGCTCATTCCCGCGACCGTTTGCAATTTCAAACCAGGATACTTCCTTACCAGATGTTTCGAATTGCGGATCGCGGATTCCCCGTTCGAGCATTTTGGCCTCTGTCTTGGCAACGCTAAGAGGGTATGTGGCCGTGCGGAAGCCCAGACAGGAGACTTCCGCGCAATAGGTCTGGTAGTGAAGACCAACGTCAGGTTGTTTTTTGTTCCAACCGCCGACCCTTATTACCGCTTCACTAGTACGAAGGCGGGTGGGTACTGATTCAACAATCTCAATTTCCCAATGAGTGCCCGTGGCCTCTACAACCAAACGAGACAGTTCCTCGAGAAGATTTTCTAGCTTGGCGGCTTCCACATGTGACCGCCCTCGGGTTACGGCAACAGTAAGAACAGGCTCTATATCTTGTCTCCATTTTAGAACCCGATTATCCCGACCCAGCAGAAGAGACGAGATTTCTTCCGCCAATTCGTCGATACTGGCGCCTGTTTTCAATATCTGCTCAAGAGCGGTTTTTCCAACGTCGTTCGCCTGGATACCACTTGCAAGGGTGGGTGATGCAATGGCAAAAAAACCGCAGATACCCAACAGTGGCAACTCCAATACTCGTCTCAGACGGCGCCCGCCTATGAGCATTTTTGCGCGCGGCATTTTTTGGTTCCCCATCCGGTACTTAGCTCAAACATCAAGGAGAGTTCATAGGTCTCTGCAATTCAGAGACTAGGAAAACGTCATGCATTCCATAGTGGACGCAATGCTCGTCTGTCTTTCGCGCTACGACAAATAAAAAAATCTACACATGCTGATCAATCAGCACCGGGTTGCCGTCGGGATCAATGAGTGTGATGTGGGCGGGGCCGGTAGTGGTTTCGTCGGCTTCCTCGATGAGGGCGATGCCTGAAGCCTTGAGGGCCTTCTGGATGTCGCGGACGTCGGTGAACTCATCAAGCGTGTTGCCGGCGGCGTCCCAGCCGGGATTGAAGGTCAGGGTGTTCTTTTCGAACATGCCCTGAAACAGACCGATGGTGGCTGAGGGGCTGGCGAGGATGAGGAAGTTCTGGGCTTCGTCGCCGCCGACGGCGGCAAAACCCAGCTTCTCATAAAATGTCCGCGAGGCCTTGAGGTCCTTGACGGCGAGGCTGACGGAGAAATTTCCGAGATTCATTGTGTCGCGCTCCTGTCCCTTGGCTGAGACAGGGAGCGTGACGCTGCTTGGTGTTTCACGCAAGCAGGAGCTGAAACCAGCCTAGCTCAGGGGGCAGCCTTCGACGGTGATGCGGTGCATGACGCGGCGCTGGCCCTGATAGTCGTTCATGGCCCAGTGCCAGGTGGCGCGGTTGTCCCAAAAGGCGATGGAGCCGGGCTTCCACGCGAACCGGTGGGTGTATTCAGGCCGCGCGCACTCGGCAAAAAGCTGCTGCATCAGCGGGCGGCTTTCGTCTTCGGTCCAGCCTTCAAAGCGCACGGTGAAGGCGGGGTTCACGTAGAGCGCCTTCTTGCCGGACAAGGGGTGCGTGATGATGACGGGGTGAATGACGTCGGGCATGGTGTCCGCCAGCGACGCATTGCCGATGCGGCCATCGTCCTTGGCGTCGGCGCCGGCAGAGCCACCGGCATCTGTCTGTGCGGCGTATCCCACGGGGCCGGAGCCAAAGATGTGTGTTGCGGAATGCACGGCGTTGAGGCCTTCGAGCATCTGCTTGAAGCCGTCGCTCAGATTGTCATAGGCGGCATACATGGAGGAAAACAGGGTGTCGCCGCCTGAGTCCGGCAGTTCGCGGGCCACCAGGATAGAGCCCATGGCCGGGTCGCGATCGTAGGAATGGTCGGTATGCCAGCCGCCGCCGATATTGTCCTTCTGGTCCACATCCTTTGAGACCATGGCGATTTCGGGATAGTCCGGGTGGGCGGCAAAGAAGCGGTTGATGTCGATATTGCCGAACTTTTGCGCCAGCTCGATGTGGTCATTTTCCGTGATGGTCTGGTCGCGGAAGAAGATCAGGCCGTGGTCACAAAACGCCTTGTGGATCGCGTCAAACTGCGTATTCGACAGGCCCGCGGCGATGTCCACACCGTGAATTTCCGCGCCGACGCCCTCAAGGGGGCGCACATCTACCGTGCTCATTGTCTCTCTATCCCTGGCTTCCGGCGCTTGGGTGCGCCTTCCGGAGTCGTGTCCGGTATTTTTGATGATGTGCATTAAATCATCATCACCGGCGGGAGGCAATCAGGCGGACGCCACCACCAGTTTTGTGCCTTCCACCTCCACGACCTTTACCTGCGCGCCGGCCTGCGGATTGCTGCCGTCCTTCATGGTGGCCAGCCACTGGGTGTCGCCCAGCTTGACCTTGCCCTTGCCGCTGGCGAAGGCCTCAACCACCGTCGCGATTTCGCCGGTGACGCGGGCGCCACGGCGGTTGAGCTCAGGGTGGTCCGTCTCCTCATAGGTGCGTTGCAGATAGCGCGGGCCGATGAGGGCTGCGACAACGGTGAGAACCGCAAAGGCTGCCACCTGCCAGGCGGGGAACGGGTCGCCGAGCACCAGCACCAGAACGCCGGTGACAAAGGCCGCAATTGCCGGCCAGAGCAGATGGGTCGTGGGCAACACGACCTCAAAGGCAACCAGCGCGATGGCAAGCACCCACCAGCCCCAGAAGGGGACGGAATCTATCAGTGTGACGAAGGGTTCCATGATGCATCCCGCCTATGAACTGCTTGACGGGACACTTGTGGACGATCCGCCGCCGGCGGGTCCGGGCGCGCCTGATCCACCGGTGATCTTGTTGATGTCCTTCAACTCGGCGATGCCTGACAGCATGCCCACAAGGCCGGCGGTTTCAGCCGGGATGATGACGGTCTTCTGGTTGGGCGATTCCGCCAGCTTGCCGAATGCCGTGACATAGGACTGCGCCACGAAGTAGTTGACCGCCTGCACGTCGCCCTTGGCGATGGCTTCACTCACCATGGCGGTTGCCTTGGCTTCGGCTTCGGCCTCACGTTCACGGGCTTCGGCGTCGCGGAAAGCTGCTTCCTTGCGGCCTTCGGCTTCAAGAATGGCCGACTGCTTTTCACCTTCAGCGCGCAGGATGGCGGCTGACTTTTCACCTTCGGCTGTCAGAATTTCCGCACGCTTTTCACGTTCCGCCTTCATCTGCTTGGCCATGGATTCCGTGATGTCCGCAGGCGGGCTCAGATCCTTGATCTCCACGCGGGTGATCTTGACGCCCCACGGGTTGGTGGCGAGGTCCAGCACGCGCAACAGGCGCTCGTTGATGGCGTCGCGATTGGACAGGATTTCATCCAGGTCCATGGAGCCGAGCACCGTTCGCACATTGGTGACGGACAGGTTGGAAATGGCGCGATCCAGATTGGCCACCTCATAGGCGGCGCTGGCCGCGTCCATCACCTGAATAAAGGCCACGGCGTCTGCGGTCACCATGGCGTTATCGCGCGTGATGATTTCCTGCGATGGAATGTCGATCACCTGCTCCATCATGTTCATCTTGAGGCCAACGCGGTCCATCACCGGCACCAGCAGCCACAGACCAGGTGAGAGGGTGCGGGTGTAACGCCCGAAGCGCTCCACTGTGTACTCAAAGCCCTGAGGCACGATCTTGATGGAGGTGTAGACAAGCACTGCGGCAAGGCCGAGCAGGACAAGTCCGAAAAGAAGGGAAGCGCTGAGCATGAAATCCTCCAGTCCTGCCATCGTTTGTCGTGCGGCGGGAAAAATTGGGGTGCCGCGAGCCTCATGGAGATTCGCGAAGGGAGCTTGCTGATCAGCATACTTCATATGGGGAGCCGGGCCATCGCCTACCAGCAAAACCGGCATCGCCACTCGAAAATCCGGCAGAATCGTGGGCTAGACCACGCGGTTGAGAGGGGCTCCGTCGAGGAATGCATCAATGTTCTGACGGGTGGTCTGCAGAATGCGCTGCACAGCCTCTTTGGTGTTGAACGCCGAGTGAGGGGTGATCACCACGTTGCGCATATGCAGCAGCACATGGTCCGCCAGCAGGGTTTCGAGGTTATGGCGTCGCAGATAGACCGAACGCAGGAGTTCCGCCTCTTCGCGAATTGTCGGCTCTTCCGGCAGCACATCCAGTCCCGCACCTGCCAGCTTGCCGGTGGCCAGTGCCTTGAGGAGCGCGTTGACGTCAATCAGATTGCCGCGTGCCGTATTGATGAGCACCGCCCCGTCCTTCATAGCGTCGAAGACCGCATCGTCAAACAGGTGGTCCGTGTCACTGCCCCCGGGAATATGCAGGCTCACCACATCCGACCGCGCCAGAAGCTCCGGGAACGGAACATAGTCAAAGCCAAGCTGCCGGGCCGCCTCTTGATCCGGAGCGATGTCATGCGCAATGGCGTTCATGTCAAAGCCTCTGGCAATGCGGATGGTGCACTGGCCGATATGGCCCGTGCCGACAATGCCGATGGTCTTGCCCTGCAGGTCAAATCCCTGGAGGCCTGCCTGATGAAAGTCACCGCGCCGCGTGCGATCGGTCGCCTCGACCATTTTGTGCGACACCGCCAACAGCAGCGCGAACACATGCTCGGCAACAGTGGTGTCACCATAGGTGGGCACGGTGGCCAGCGCGATGCCGCGCGCCTTGCAGGCTTCCACATCAATATGGTCATAGCCCGTGGACCGGGTCGCGATCATTTTCAGGTTTGGTAGCGCGGCGATGGTGTCTGCAGTGACGCTGGAATAGACAAAGGGCGAGATGATTTCCGCATGCGCATAGTCTGCTGCGTTTTCCGGCTTTATGCGGCCGGGCACAAAATCAACGTCATGGCCGTGCGCCAGCGACCTCAGCGGCTCCAGTTCCCACTCTTCGGTTTCAAAGACGACGATTCTCATTGGGCCGCCGTACTCTTTTTCGAGAGGGCATCGCGCTTGGTTTCTTCCTGTGCGATGGCCTTCTTGGTGCGCAGGAAGCTGTCCGGCGTCACGGACATTGAATCAATTCCGTTTTCCACCAGAAATGCGGCAAAGCTGGGCTTGTCGCTGGGTCCCTGCCCGCACAGGCCGACCTTTCGATCGAACTGATGGGCGGTTGAGATGACAGTCTCGATCATGCGTTTGACGGCCGGGTTTTCTTCGTCGAACAGATGCGCGAGGCGTGCTGAATCCCGATCCACCCCAAGGGTGAGCTGTGTCAGGTCGTTGGACCCGATGGAAAAGCCGTCAAACCGTTTGGCGAACTCGTCTGCCAGAATGACGTTTGAGGGCACTTCACACATCACATAGAATTCGAGGCCATCCTCGCCGCGCACGAGGCCATGGGCTGCCATGGTTTCCAGCGTGGCATCTGCCTCTTCGAGGGTGCGGCAGAAGGGGATCATCACCACCACATTCGCGAAGCCCATCTCCCGGCGCACTTTCAACAGAGCCGCGCATTCAAGAGCAAATCCATCGGCGTAATCATCTGAATAGTAGCGACTGGCCCCGCGCCAGCCGATCATCGGGTTTTCCTCTTTCGGTTCGAACTGCCGACCGCCGATGAGTTCTGCATATTCATTGGTCTTGAAGTCGCTCATCCGCACGATGACCGGGTGGGGATATTGCGAGGCTGCCAGGCGGGCTACCCCTTCTGCCAGCGTGTTGACGAAGTAATCCGCCTTGTTCGCGTAGCCTAGGGTGATTTTCTCAATTGCCTTGCGGGCCTGTTTGTCCTCAACCTCTTCAAAGCGCGTCAGGGCGAGCGGATGCACCTTGATGATGTTGTTGATGACGAATTCCAAACGCGCGAGGCCGATGCCATCCGACGGCAGCCGCCACCAGCGCAAAGCTGCTGACGGCGTTGCCATATTGAGCATCAGCTTCGTACGGGTCTCAGGCATATCGTCGAGGCTGAGATCATGCACCTCAATGTCAGCGGTCCCGGCATAGACGTGACCTTCGTCGCCTTCCGCACAGGATGCGGTGATGCTGGTGCCGGTCTTGAGGACTGTTGTTGCGTCATGGCAGCCGACGATGGCCGTCAGACCCAGCTCGCGGCTGACAATGGCTGCATGGCTGGTGCGCCCGCCGTGGTCCGTCACGATGGCACTGGCGCGCTTCATGATGGGAACCCAGTCCGGGTCGGTGATGGAGGTCACGAGAATTGCACCATCCTCGAACTTGTCAATCTCCTGAGGTGACGCAAGGTTGATGACCTTGCCCACCGCAGCCCCGGAGCCGACAGCGAGACCGGAGGTGAGTTCCTTACCCTGATTGGACACGTGGAAGGTCTTGAGACCACTGGCCTCGGCGCGCGACTGGACGGTTTCAGGGCGCGCCTGCACGATGGCAAGTTCGCCGGTGTTGCCGTCCTTTGCCCATTCAATGTCCATGGGGCAGCCATAGTGCTTTTCAATTGTGACGGCCCAGCGCGCCAGTTGCAGCACCTCCTCGTTATTCAGCGTAAAGCACGTGCGCTCTGCGGCTTTCGTCTTCAACCATTTGGTAGGCTTCTTGCCCCCTTCGGCATAGACGAGTTTCTTTTCCTTGGTGCCGAGGCTGCGTTCGATGATCGGCGACAATGCGTCGTTCTCCAGCAGCGGCTTGAAGACCATGAATTCGTCCGGGTCTGCGATCCCCTGCACCACAGCCTCCCCCAGGCCCCAGGCACCGGTGATCAACACCACATCAGGGAAGCCGGTTTCGGTATCGATGGAAAACATGACGCCCGCCGCGCCGGTGTCTGAGCGCACCATGCGCTGCACCCCCACGGAGAGCGCCACCTCAAGATGATCGAAGCCATTGTTGTTGCGGTAGGTGATCGCCCGATCTGTAAAGAGGGACGCGTAGCATTTGCGTACATGCTCCAGCAGGGCCTCCTTGCCGCAGATATTGAGATAGCTTTCCTGCTGGCCGGCGAAGCTTGCGTCAGGCAGGTCTTCGGCTGTTGCGGAGGAACGGACGGCAACATCCGGCTTGCGCTTTCCTTCGCGCACGCCCAGCTCGCGATAGGCCCCCGCTATCACCTTGCCAAGGTCCTTGGGCATGGCGGCTTTCAGGAATGCTGAGCGGATCGTCTTGCCCACCTCGGCGAGCGGGGCTTCACCTTTTGCCAGTGCGGTCGTCTGCGCGCGTATGACTTTGTCCAGTCCGTTGTGCGCGACGAAGTCGCGATAGGCATCAGATGTGGTTGCAAAGCCGCCGGGGACCTTTACCCCCACACCGGACAGATTGGCGATCATCTCCCCAAGAGATGCGTTCTTGCCCCCCACACGCGGCACATCGGTGACGCGCGCGTCTTCCAGCCACAAAATGTGATCGCCCGTGGCAACCTCTTTTGCCGCTTTGGCCTTTGAATTTGAACTAGTGTGCTTCTTGGTGGACGGCATGGTGGCACTCTCCGACCTGATTTTCTGAGGACCGCGGTCCGGAAGGACGCCAGACGCATTACCGCGCTGTTGCGGTGACACATCCAAGCCAACCGGACATTGGCAAGCCGACCAGACAATGGTGTCAGACACATGACACACCCTGCCGCGTGAAGGGTCTATGATGTGCGTCAAACGCCCGCAGCTATATCCGCTAGGGTCGGAGCCCTGCTGCCTGCTGCAGATCGATCTGCGATGACATGCATCGAACGCCGCCGCCCATATGACAGACCTGGTGCGATGCAACCGGGATCACCTTTTTGCCAGTAAGCCGGGTGACCGTTTCTAGGGCCTGCGCGTCCTGCGGAATGCCAAATTGCGGCAGGTAGACCGCGTGATGGGTGACCAGCGCGTTGGTATACAGGCCGCAGGCGGAGCCAAAGCGGCTATCGTAAACATCGGTGCCATCATAGGCATTGACGATGGTGTGAATGTCCACATCCGGCAGGCCGCGGCGCAGGTCGGCGAGAAGCTGCGTCTCATAGGCTGGATCATCCGCATACGAATTGACTAGCAGCACGCCGTCATCAATGAACGAGACGACACCGTCGGCGTGTTCAAGACCACCCTGCTCGTCTGCTTCGATAAAGGCGATGTGTGTCGCGCTGGTCGCTTTCCTGAGCGCAGCCCGCGCCTCGTCTTCGGTCAGCGTGTTGTCGGCCAGGAACTTGGTGCTGACGACCGCGTTGCCCGCGCCGTCAAAGACCCAGTTTCCGCCATCATTCAGCAGATCGCTGGCCACGGGCAGGATGCCTGCGCTTTCGAGGAAAGCGGCATGGGTTTCCTGCACGGCGTCCGCGTCGCGCTGGCCGTTGCGACCACCGCCCTGCCCGGCGGCGGTGTAGCGCATCATGACGCTGCTGCCCGCGTCCATGATGCCGAAGTCACGGATCCAAATGTCTCCCATCGCCGCGGTGACCACGCGGTCAGCACCCAGTGCTTTCGCATAGATGCCAGCCGTGTCCGCTCCTGCCAGCACCCGCACGCGATCGGGCGCTGCGACGCGATTGGCAAAGGCGATATGAAACTCGATGATGGCATCCGCCTCGCTGGCGTAATACGGATCATCAAGACTGGGGGCAGCCAGCATGATGAGCTGGCCGCGGGCATCATCAGCCATGGCGGGTGGTCCCAAGATCAGCAGGGCAGCAACGGTTGCATAAAGATGTCGCGCGACTGCCCGCATCTTAAACCTGGCCCGGCTGAATAGGTGGATTGGGCGGCGGGGGTGCTGCAGGCGGCATGGGTATGTTTCGATGCTTCATCGAGATGAGCAGCGCAGGAAACGCAGCTGCAAAAGCGATGGCGCCGCCAATGACAAAGATCATGTGCAGCGCTAAGTCCTCGCGCGGCAGGGTCAGCAACACACCAAAGAGGCTCAGCCCGAATGCTGATCCGATCTGCCCCATGAGCCTGCTCATGCCGGTCGCCATGCCAAACTGACTGGGGGGGACCGCGGTTGTGATGATGGACGCGAGAGGCGGCATGGCGACGCCATGGCCCACGCCCTGCAGCACCAGCCCCAACAACACGATGGGCAGGTTGGTGACATAGATGCCCGCTGCCACCGTAAACAGCCCTGCTGTCTGGCACAGCACACCAGTCAGGGTGCCCAGGCGCTCGCCAAACTGGGTGGCGATGACACCGCCCAGCGGGGACGCCAATGTGAGGCTGAAGGTGCGGGTCAGCATCAGGATGGCGGCAACGGAGATGGAAAACCCAAACCGCCCTGTCAGAACAAGAGGTGTCGCGATAAGCGCGCCCAGATAGGACATCTGCAGGAAGAAGTTTGCGATGGCGGGCGCGTCAAAATTGCGCTGCTTCAGCAACGACGGCGGCACGATGGGGTTGGAGATCGATGCCTCATAAAAAAGAAACACAATGAGGCCGACCACACCGACGACACCCGCGCTGATAAGCATCCCTGTGGATACGCCCGGTTCGGCGAAGGCGCCGATGACAAACAACAGGCTGGACAGGGCAAGCAGCAGGATCAGGTTGCCGATATGGTCGAACTTGACCATCTGTCGCACGGTTTCCGGTAGCACCTTCCACGCAATCACGACGGCAGCGATGCCGGTCCCGGCCTGAAGCAGGAAGACCGAGCGCCACCCCACCAGTTCCACGAACGGCCCGCCAAGAATAAGCCCGAGTGCAGCTGCCCCCGGTCCACCCATGGACCACCAGCCGATGGCCTGGTTGCGGTGCGCAGGCGGATAGACATGAAACAGGATCGCCATGGCGGCAGGCCCCGTTGCGCCTGCCAGCACCATGGACAGGATGCGGAACGCGATGAGCGACCAGATGTCCCACGCAATCATGCACATGAAGGCAAAGATGGTTGAGCCGAGAATGCCGCCGATGAAAATGCGGCGATGACCGAACATGTCGCCCAGCTTGCCGATGACCGGCAGGGCGGCCGCCGATACCAGCATGGGCGCGGACACGGTCCACGCGGCGAGGGCCTCGCTGACGCCGAAATCGTCGGCAATGAGATTGAGCGCCACCGTCACGATGGTGAAGGGGAACCCCGTCGCCAACATGCCGATCATCCCGGCCCATAAAACCTGCTGGGCCTTCTTGGGATCGTAGGGTGCTGATATGTGCGTGACGTCGCTCATTTTGCAGCAGCGACCGCCTCTTCTGCAGATGCCTGGGCATTCAAAATGAAATGCGCCGTCAAAGCAGGATCCTGCATGGGGATGAAGTGGCTGAGATGCGGCAGCGATACATCACGCCCATTGCCGAACTCCTTGTACAACTGGTCCCACGTCGGCGAGAGGGCAAAATCCATCACCGCCTCGTCGCCGGGTTCGCGGCCCTTGGCGCGTAGAATGGTGACAGGCAGTGTCATCTCCTTGAGGGTGCCGGTCAGATTGGCGTTGATGCTGCCCATGTAAACGGATGCTTCCATGACCGGCGGGCATGCCAGGCGATAGCCGTCACCGTCCTCGTTGGGGCGAATGCCATGGCGGCAATAGTCTTCCAGCGCCTGCGGCTCCCACAATGAATAGGGATGCCGATCTTTGAAGCGGTCATACATCTCCTCCCAGCCGGTCCAGGCATCACGCCTGCGCGCAACCATGTGTTCCGACGGGTCCGTCAGGTCGTTGTAGGGGCTGCTCTCATAGTTTGCCGGCGGCATCATGACCGGATCAATCAGCAGCAGCCGCTCAAATATCTGCGGGCGGGTTTTTGCAATCTGTGTCAGGCAGTGGCCGCCCATGGAATGACCCGCGCCGATGACATTTGTCAGCCCAAGATGATCAACCAGGTCACCCACATCCTTTGCGACCAGGGACCAGTCGAGCAGCAGGCCTTTCTTTTCGCTTTGACCGTGGCCGCGCATATCAACCGAGATGATGCGGTAGCTCTGGGGCAGGTGCGAAACTGTTTCATCCCACACACGGGCATGAAACCCGGTCGCATGAATCAGCAGGATCGGCTGACCAGCGGGGTCGCCCCATTCCCAATAGGAAATACGGGCATCAGAGCCGTCGAAAAACTGGTGGCTAGGAACTTCAGACATAAGCAGCAGCAATCACTCGGTTGGACCATCAGCCTGTGCGTGCAGGCTGGCCGAGTGAGTACCACGTTCCGGATTGATCCCGATAGGGCGTCAGGCGACATCTGATATCTGATCTGCCTTGGTGTAGACGAACGCTGCATCGTCCAGATCAATGTCGGGGAACTCCTTGCGTTCCGTCCAGTAGTCCTGGTTGTGCTGCCATTCGGGCTTGTCGCCGCGTTTGGGCAACAGATGCATGTTGCGCATGATGTAGCCGGGGTTGAAATTCTCGGTGTCGATCCAGTCAAGGATCGGCATGTCCTTGTCTTCGGGTCGCAAAGCGACCTCGACCTTCTTTGCGCCTTTTTGCTGCATCTTTTTCAGCAGGCGGCAGACAAAATCTCCCACCATGTCTACGCGCAGCGTCCAGCTGGCGCGAAAGTAGCCGAACACCCAAACCATGTTGGGCATGCCGGTAAACATCATGCCGCGATAGGTGACGGTCTCGTTGAACTTGATGGCTTCGCCATTGCGGGAGAACGCGATGTCGCCCAGCGCGCAGAGGTTGAAGCCTGTGGCGGTGATAATGATGTCCGCTTCCAACTCCTCGCCCGATTTGAGCAGGATGCCTTTTTCGGTGAAGCGCTCAATCTCGTCGGTCACCATGCTGGCTTTGCCGGCCTTGATGCCTGCGAACAGATCACCGTCCGGCACAAAGGCCACGCGCTGGCGCCAGGGGCGGTATTTGGGCGTGAAGTGCTTGTCCACGTCATAGCCTTCGGGCAGCAGTTCCTTCACCCCGTCGATCAGTTCCTGCTTCACAACTTCCGGCTCTTCAAAGGAGCGCCGCGTCAGCTCGGCCTGATTGTAGAGCACCGCCTTGCGAGTGATTTCGTGGATCCACTCTTCATCGATTTCCAGCAGCCGCAGCATGTCCGCAACTTCATTTTCGTTCCGCCCGGGTACGAAGTAGGTGGGCGAGCGTTGCAGCACGGTGATGTGCTCGCAGTCCGGCGCCATGGCAGGCACGATGGTGGCCGTGGTGGCACCCGAGCCGATCACAACCACCTTCTTGCCTTTGTAGTCGTAGTTCTCCGGCCAGGTCTGCGGGTGAATGATGTCGCCCTTGAACTTGTCCATGTCGGGCCAGTCCGGGGTGTAGCCTTCCGAGTGGCGGTAGTAGCCCTGGCACATCCACAGGAAGCCGCAGGTAAAGACCAAGTCTTCATTGGTATCGGTCCGCGTCGCGTGGATGGTCCACAGATTGTCCGCGTCGGACCAGTCAGCGGACAGGATCTTGTGCTGGTAGCGGATGTGGCGCTTGAGGTCGTTTTCCTCGATCACTTCATCCATGTAGGTGCGGATTTCTTCCGCCGTGGCGATGGGGTTGCCGGTCCACGGCTTGAAGCGATAGCCGAAGGTGTACAGGTCACTGTCAGAGCGGATGCCGGGATATTTGTGCATCAGCCAGGTGCCGCCGAAGTCTTCCAGCGCTTCGAGCACCACATAGCTCATGCCCGGGCACTGGTCCTGCAGGTGATACGCGGCACCGACGCCTGAAATGCCGGCACCGACGACCAGCACATCAAAATGTTGAGCCTTGGCACCTGATTTAGCCGCTGATTTGTCGAGTGTTGCTGTATCCGGCATGTGCTTCGTCCCTCTGAACGGCCATTGTTCGGCCTGTGTTGAGTTTCTTGTCTGACATGCAGTCTGGCCCATATTGACATTCTGTCAATTGACGCAGGTCAAGACCGACATCAGATATTTTGCGGCGTATTGTCGGCTTGAACGGGACAAGGACGCCTGATACCGGTGGGCCCATGGAAACTCTCACGATCCGACGCCCTGACGACTGGCATGTGCATCTGCGCGACGGCGCAATGCTTGAGTTTGCTGCCCGCTATACAGCGCAGCAGTTTGCCCGTGCCATTGTGATGCCCAATCTCGTGCCGCCGGTCACAACCGTGGATGCTGCCCGGCACTACCGTGATCGCATTCGCAGCGCGATCGGTGCCCATCACAGTTTCACACCGCTGATGACGGCCTATCTGACCGACGACATTGATGCGGACGAGATTGCCACAGGCTTTGAAGAAGGCGTGTTTGCGGCCTGCAAACTCTACCCGGCCAACGCCACGACCAATTCAGCGGCAGGTGTCACCGACGTCCGCAAGCTCGACCGTGTGTTTGACCGCATGCAGGCCATCGGTATGCCGCTGCTGATCCACGGTGAGGTGGTGTCGCCAGACATCGACATCTTCGATCGCGAGCATGTGTTCATCGATACGACGCTGGCGCCACTGGTGACGGACTTTCCAGATCTCAAGGTCGTGCTTGAGCACATCACCACGGAGGACTCGGTTGAGTTTGTGAGCGCTGCAAGTGACAAGGTGGCAGCAACGATTACGGCCCATCACCTGCGCATTGACCGCAATGACATGTTTGATGGCGGCATGCGCCCTCACGCCTATTGTCTGCCGGTTGCCAAGCGCCGCAAGCACCGTGAAGCGCTGCGCAAGGCCGCTGTTTCGGGCAATGCGAAATTCTTCCTGGGGACGGACTCAGCACCGCACCAGAAGCACGACAAGGAAAGCGACTGCGGGTGTGCCGGCATCTTCAGCGCGCCTGTTGCTATTGAAAGCTATGCGCAGACCTTTGAAGAAGAAGGCGCCCTCGACAAGCTGGAAGCATTCGCGTCCGAGTTTGGCCCGCACTTCTATGGCCTGCCGCTGAACGACGAGACCATTACCCTGGAACGCACCGGCCATGCGGTGCCCGACCTCATTGAAGACGCCGAGATTGCCATCGTGCCGTTTCACGCCGGTGAAACCATCAATTGGCGGCTTGCGCCCTAGCCCCTGCCTCTAAAGGGCCGCCCGCCGTTTGATTTCAGCGGCGATCAGCCACAGACGGTCCTGCCCCCAGACGGCCATGTCCGGTTCGCCATCGGGACCAGACAGGCGATAGCTGGGGACACCCCACAGGCCAAGGCCTTCCACCATCTCATCCTGATTGCGCTCAACCAAGGGCTTCCAGTCATCATTGCCGATGATTGTCCTGGCGTGCGCCCAATCAAGCCCGGCCCTCTCGACCGCCCGGCGCATCTTATTGTCTGTGTGCAGACCGACCCCTTCAGAGAACGCCTGCTTGAGGCCGGCGCTTAACAGGGCTTCGTCCTTGCCCTGCTCGATGGCCCAGGGCAGCAGCGAATAGAGCCTGCGCGTCGGCGTGCCGATGGGGGTGACCATAGGGCCGAAGGGTACACCCAGAAAGTCTGCCTCACGCTTGGTATCGAAAACGATGTAGGTGCCTTTCGCGCGGGTGGCCGGCACGCCGCGCATGATCATGGGCAATACCGGCTTGTGGTTGAAGCGGATGCCGCAGGTGTTTTTCAGGTCAATCGTCAGATCATAGATAATGGACGTATACGGAGAATTGAGCGACGGATAGAAATCCAGCGTCAGCTTGCTGGCGTCCACTCCGGACACATTAATCGCCGGACGGGGGACAAGATGCTGCGTGGCGCCCTGCCTGGCCAGGCCAAGGGACGCAAGCCGGTCTTCCAGATGGAACAGACGGTCCACACCCCAGTACCACTCGCCTCCATAGTAGAACATTGCCCCTGAATAGTGGCCCAGTTTGGCCAATCGATTTGACCCATCATCGAGTGCCTTGTTGAGGCTGCCGGACTTGGCTGCCGTCAGACCGGATGCATCGTTGCGCCACAGGGCGTCACTTGCATCCTTCAGGTGCTGAATGAAATCCGGTGCTGAGAGACCGGCAAGCATCTCGCCTGTCTTTTGCTGTGCGGATGCATCGGGCCGGGTTGCTGCCTCGGCTGGAAAATCCAGTCCCAGATGCGGGGCTATCAACTGCGCATCGCGCCGGGCCCAGACCGCGAGTTTTTCAAACTCCGGCTGGTTGCGACCACCGCTGGCACGAATGAGATGGGGGACGACGGTGACGTCATACTTCTCAGCGAAGCGCGCGAGGACCTGCGCCGTGAGGTGCGAGTAGGGATCATCAAGTTGATGAAAATACTCCACCACGTGGGGCGCCCCTGATTTCTGGCGCTGGGCTTCGACCTTGCCCCGCCGTTTCAACACCCGCTTCACATTGGTGACGGCGTCCAGCTGCCACCGCATGCCCCATCTGAACCAGGCGGGAGGATCGACCATGAGGGATGGGTTTGGATTTTTTTCAGGCTCAAGCACGCGACGTCTCCCTCAGGGCAGGTGAATCCAGCGCACTTTGCCATGGCAGGCATATTATGTCACTTCGCATGCCAATATCTGGGGCATGCCAATATATGGGGCATGCCAATATCTGGCGCATGCCAAAATGTGAGAAAAGCCAGTATAGGGGGTGCCGCCTCCCCCCTATTAACCTTGCTAGTTTTCAGCCTCTGCGAATTTTGGGACTATCTCAAAGTAGATGGTGCGGTGTGTTCAACGTGCATGCGCATCTGTCGCCGGTCCTGGCGGCGTCATGTGTCACCAAGGCAGGAAATTCACGCGGCAATGACTCGCTTCAAAACACTGGAGGCAAAATCGGTTCTGGCACAGGCTGAGATGTGGACTGATACGCACCCGCCGACACTGCTGACCCCGGCCGAGGTCTGGAATATGGCACTCCTAAGCACCTGCAACCTTGAGTCCTACAAGGATCTGGCGGGGATAAGAGGCGTCAGTGACCGGACGATTGCCGCACAAATGCGGTCCGCACGCCTGAAACTTGAGGCCAGGACAAATCTCTTTGCCGTCGCTGAAGCGCTCAGACGCCAGCTCATTCCCAGTTTCGAGCGCTGGGAACCCGGGCTTTCCCAAGCTCAGATCATCCCATTTCCCCTCGACAGGGCGCAGGCACATAAAGCCTGACGCCCCTGCCGCTCATCCGTGAATATGCGGCGGCGCGCCTGATTTGCTCATTGCGTCCTGGCGCGCTGTCTCGACCGTATGCCGCAGCATCTCTGCGGTGGTCGACATATCAAACTCTTCGGAGATGCGGATAAACAGCGCCAACACATCACGCATCTGATCAGCGGCTTCTACCGCTGTTTTGGGCCAGACGTTTTCTGGGTCCTCTTCAAAGTCAAAGGACTGTGGATTATGCGACCTCATGACGATCCTCCTGCGCAACAGCGGGTAGCGGCGTGGCTTTTGGCAACGGCACAAAGACCTGACCTTCAATGCCATTCCTGCGGCGAAGGTCATGGGCAAGGTGTGTGCTTACGGGGAAGTAGCCGGCAATGAACCGGCCATCGGGGAAGGACATGGTCGGGCCGTAATAGGTGACCGACAGGCCTGCGCCTTCCATCGATTTCTGGGCAACGCGCTGGTAGGTGACGAAGCTCAGGCGATCAACGCCATTGCTCACGGCCCATTCAACATTTGCGATCAGAAGCTTGAAGAACCAGCGGCGGTACTCTTCAACCGGCAGGGTTACGTCCACACCGGTGCGCGAGCCCTCAGCATCGGCGGCACTGCGCGGCAGCGGCACGGACTGAGCCAGCTCCGGCCAGAGCTGGGCCAGCATGTAGGGCTGATCGCAGGTGATCATGCGGCTTTGCGCACGAACGGTGCCGGTCTCGTCAATGCCGACGAGATAGCGCGCGGTCATGGTATCGAATTCGTCATATTCCATGCCCAGATGCTCGGGCACAGACCAGTCAGCGCCCTGGCGATAAAGCGCGTGGCGCAGCCGATGCATGGAAGCGTGAATGTCTTCGTGGGGAAAGGGCGCGGCGCAGCGTTGGGCTAAGGCGAACTCGTAAATCATGATTACACTCCGAAATTGGAGCGTGAGCATGACGAATAGCTTTAGATTTGAGACCTACCAGAACCGGTAGTTGGCATCAGCAATCCCGGTTTTCTGCGCCACCGCAGCGACAGCAACGCGGCTGCTGAGCTGCAATTTCCGGAAAATGTTCTTCTTGTGATAGTGCACACCATTTTCGCTGATGCCGAGGATGGAGCCGATCGTCCAGTCATCCTTGCCGGCCGCAATCCAGCGCATGACTTCCTGTTCACGTGCCGTGAGCTTGAAGGCCTTGAGCGTGTCCCGTGACCAGTTTTTGACCCGCAAGACATGCATCGCGCAGGTCATGGAGTAGATCGCCATCATGTGGTCACGGACATCCGCATTGCTGTCTCCGCTGACGGACACAGCACCCTCGTAGCCACTGCCGACAATCAATGGCGCGCTGACGCCATGTTTGAGACCCGCATCGGCGGCATCGGCCATAAAGGCCCGCTGTTCGGGCGTCTCAACCGGGCAGTCCGACCAGATGAAGGGCATGGGATGAACAATGGAGTGGGCTACGACGGGATCAACCTTATGCAACCCGCCGTAGTAGGCGGAGAGCCAGTCATCGGAGAAAGACGTGCTTTCAACCAGATGCTCATTGACCCGGCCCGCTTCCTGAGCCCGGATTCCGTACATATGCTTGTCAAAGCCGAGGTCAGACATGGCATTGGACCAAACGAGAACCTCCTGGCTCTCATCCGCAGCATTGCCCAGCTTTTCCAAGTAATCAGCAAACATACTTTCAGTTTACCAATCTTTTGGGAATTCTCCAACTACGCCAATGACTTGGGCATTTTCAACCGGTAACTAGGTAAACAGTTCAGTTAGGCTTGTTTCATCAGGCCGACAGCCCTGAACGCCATGGGTGCAAGGGCGGTCATGTAGAACCCAAGAATCAGCGCACCGATAATTCCGGCTGTGGCGTCACCGATGCCAAGGTCCCCGGCCGTCGCTTCTATGCCGGCGCGCAGGGCAAACAGCACCACAATGCCGCTCACGGCCATGACGATCATCTGCCACCAGGCCGGCCGGGGGCCGCGATCAGGCGCGAGGCGTTTGTCCAGCGCAACACCGGCCAGCCACCCGGCGAGCAGGAAAACAACCGTCAGTGTCACAGCTGACCCTGTATGCACGGCTGCCCCAGCGGCCTGCGAGGCCGCAGGCCATACGGCAGCAATGATCGGCACAAGCATCGCGATCAGGACGAGCTGGATGATGACCGAGTCCCTCAGCGCCTGTGTCAACGTATTGTCCGGGCGGGTCAGCCAGAAAAAGATCGCAAGGGTGGCAATGCCAAGCGCGGCCCCGGTGAGCACGTCGTCAATATCGTGGACGCCCAGATAGAGACGGGAAAAGCTGACACCAAAGGCAAGGATGATGCAGACGACCCAAACCCAGGGGCGCTGGATTTCGTAGGCGAGCCACAGCCACATGGCCACGGCAATCTGTGTGTGGCCGGACGGGCGCCCGGGTGACCCCGTGACGCGTCCATCCAACTGGATGTCTGCGCCGGGGCGCGGGTCCTGCCAGAAATCCTTGAACCAGCCATTGACCACGGCCGTGATGGCCACAAGCGCCGTCAGCCGAGTGAAGATGTCGCGGTCCCAGAGCCAGTATCCAATTGGCAGGAACATCAAGAAGAACGGCGCATAGCCCATCCAGGTGAACCCCTGCGCGATGGGCGTTGCCCAGTCGCTGCGCAGCGGCAGCACCCAATCCATTGAATAGAGAATGTTTTCCAAGACGTCGGTCCCCGGTTGGCGCGGGGACATTCATTCAGTTGACCCGGGCGCTCTTATTGCTTTTATTGCCGCCCCGGCGCTTGCGTGCACGCCTCAACCAAAGCCGATGATCTCTTTCATCTTGGCCCGGTCGATTGTCAGGACGTCCCCACCCTTCTTGAGATAGCGCCGCCATGCAACTGCAATTTTGTTCTGCTTGGTTGTGGCCAGCGGGTGGACGCGGGGATGATAGCGGCTGGAGAAGGTTGGCAGGGAATGCCAGACCATCTGCCCGAAAGTGGCAAACACGAACCACGTGGCCTTCACAGCGCTCACGGGGTTTTTGAAATAGCCTTCGACCCTGGCCATGTGGAAGTAGGCTGCCAGCGCCTCCTTGCCGATATGGGTGAGGGCTGTGAGAATCATGTATTTGCGGTACCACTCATGATCGCCAAACAGTTCCTTATAGACCTCGAAGGCCACCGCGCCGTGTTCTACTTCTTCGACCTGATGCCAGACCCACAGGGCCTTGATGGCGGGATCTGAGTCCTGCATCCACTTTTCGTAGTTGGCGAGGATGATCATGCCCGCCAGGAACGTGAAGGTCTCGTAGCCAGCGGTGAAGCCGACTAGCTTTTTCAGGGAATCTGTCTTGGCGTGTTCCGTGAAGTATTTGCGCGCGCGCTCATCAAGTTCGGACACCCGGGGATACCGGTCTGCCAGCAGCTTGTTGAAGGTGAGGAAGTTCTTTGCGTGATGGGCTTCCTGGCCGGTGATGGCGCTCATGTCCGCGCGCAACCGCTCGTCAGTCACATGCTTTTTGGCCGTGGACATGGAGCGGATCAGATAGCGCTCGAAATACGGCACATGGACGCCGAAGGCGTTCAGGTAGATGGCGAATTCCGGGGACGTCTCGCTCCAGACCACCTGTGACGGCTCCAGCTTTTCCACCTCGAAATCAAGCGGCCGGACAATGATGTTGTCCATCGGATGTTCAAACGGGGGATGCTCAAAAGAAGCGTGCTCGGCGTCGCTCAGAGTTTCCGTTTCGTGCGCAGACATTGTGTCTCTCCGGAGGGGATTTGAACCTTACGCAATACTGGGTTTGGGCTACTTGGTGTCATCAGCGGCAGGCAGGTTCCGCAGCATGACAACCACAATCACCATCAGCACAAAGGCTACAATGAAGGCGGGCATGAAAGCGATGGGTGCCGCCCAGTTGGCTTCGCCTACGGGATTGTCGCCAAGCGACAGACCCTTGTTCGGCGTCAGAATACCAAAAATGTAGAACAGCGCATTGCCCCAGATGGTGCACACCAGACCGATGGCGATGTTGCGTGTGGCCTTTTCACTCAGGGTGAGCAGTGGGATGAGCAACGCGAAGATGATCGCCATCAGGCCATTCATGATGTTGCCCACATGGACGGCGCGCCACTGAGCCGGGTCACCGGGAATGACGTAGCCGAAGGCCAGCGGTATCGGTGACAGGGAGATCTGACCGAGCACGGCAAACAGAAGCATGAAGCCGCCCACAAGGCCCAGGAACAGGATGATCAATCCGTGTTGCACCAACAGGCGCTGATAGCTGGTCATAGTCATTTCCCCCAAGTGTCCGTTTTTCCGGACTTGCCGACAGTTTGGACTGCCGATCGTTCAGCTGGCCACCGGCCAAAAATGCGGATATCAACTACGCACTTTATCCCTCAAAACAAGATCCCGCAATAGGCCTTTGTTCTCGGGCAGTTAGCCACCCCTGCCCCGGATGCTTCATTTAGTCGCAATTGATAACCATTCGCATTGTTATTGCAATTCATTCTCAATTGTGTGAGACCCGGCGCAGTACCGGGGGCGCTGGGCCGCCGGAATGTACGTGTCCGGGGCGTCGCCCCGGGCTGGCTGACTTGGGGGACAATCAGACAATGATTGCCAAATATCGGATTGCCGTTAATCGACTGACTGCTCTGGGCGCGCTTCTTGCCGCGGCCAGCATGGTCTCTGCTCCTGCACAGGCAGAAGAAGAGCTGTTTCCGCGTATCGAGGGTGAGATCCCCATCGAAATTCAGAACGACTACACGTTCGATGCGGACAACAATGCTGAAGAGCTGAACGACACCTACGCGACCATCGAACCTGCCATCAGCATCCGGTTTACGGAGCTGTTCTCGCTCGAAGCAGGCCTCGTGCTTGAGCCGGTGCTGGACCCTGATCCAAACGACGACCGGTTCTTTGAGGATGAAGGCCTCTTCGTCGAGACACTTTTCCTGCAGTTTGCAACGGACGACTTTTCGATCTTTGCCGGCAAGTTCAACCCGACCTTTGGCGTCGCGTGGGACATTGCCCCGGGCCTCTACGGCACCGACCTTGCCGAGGACTATGAGCTGACAGAACGCGTCGGCCTTGGCGGCAGCGTGACACTTGGCAACGAGCAGACCGGGTCACACACGCTCACCGCCAATACGTTTTTCGCTGATACGAGCTTTCTTGCTGAATCCGTCATCACCAAGCGTCCGCGCAGCTCCAAAGCCTCTGGCGGTCCGAGCAACACGGAAGACCTGTCGTCCTTCTCTGTCACCCTTGATGGTGACCTGGCCTTCATCGGCGAGGGTATCGGCTACCACATTGGCGCCGTCAGCCAGGAAGGTGGCGTTGGCAATACCGAAGACGAATTTGGTGTTGCGGTTGCCCTGTTTGGTGAGTTCGCCATCGGTGACAACACATCGGTCGGTCCTGTTGTCGAATATGTGCATCAGTCTGACGCTGGCGCCATCGCGGAAGACCGTGACTACCTCACCCTTGGTGTTGGTGTAACGCACGGCCCCTGGAACTTCGCGGTCAGCGACACGATCCGCACCATCGATCCAGCCGGCGGCGGCGACTCTGATGACAATCAGATTCAGGTGTCCGGTGGCTATGCATTTGAAAACGGTCTGACCTTTGACGTGGGCTACAAGCACCTCGAAGCTGGCGGCAGCGACGCCAACACGCTTGGTGCTCTGCTGACCTACACCATTCCGTTCTCAGCCCCGTAAACCACAGATCATTCAGGAGCACTCCACATGAAAACGACTTTTCTGAATTTTGCTGCGGGTTTTGCAGCACTTGCCGCAAGTAGCCTCACGGCACAGGCAGCAGCACCGGCAAAAGACGCCATCCTTGCGACCTACGCGGACATTGCGCAGGCGGGCTACGAGGACTCCGTTACTCTGGCAAAGGATCTCAAGACGGCGGTTGATGCCCTTGTGACCAATCCGTCCGAAGAAACGATGACGGCCGCCCGCGACGCATGGGTGGCATCCCGTGTGCCGTACATGCAGACCGAGGTTTACCGCTTCGGCAACCCGATCGTTGATGATTGGGAAGGCAAGGTGAATGCCTGGCCGCTGGACGAAGGTCTCATCGACTATGTGGATGCGTCCTATGGCACCGGCTCTGAAGACAATGCGGCCTATGTGGCCAATGTCATCGCCAACCCAGAGCTGACAATTGGTGGCACCACGCTTGATGCCTCAAGCATTGATGCTGACCTGCTTGCAGACACCCTGCATGAAGTCGGCGGGATCGAAGCCAATGTGGCCACCGGGTACCATGCGGTGGAGTTTCTGCTGTGGGGTCAGGACCTGAACGGCACGCAGGCTGGTGCCGGCGCGCGTCCCTGGACCGACTATGCATCGGGTGATGCCTGCACCAACGGCAATTGCGACCGTCGTGCTGAATATCTCACGACATCCACAAACCTGCTGATTGCTGACCTTGAATGGATGGCAGACCAGTGGAGCCCGGAGGGCGAGGCGCGCGCGGATCTTGTGTCCGACGGTGTGGACAGCGGCATAGCCCGCATTCTCACAGGCATGGGCAGCCTCTCCTATGGTGAGCTCGCCGGTGAACGGATGCAGCTTGGTCTGCTGCTTCATGATCCTGAAGAAGAGCAGGACTGCTTTGCGGACAACACGCACAACAGCCACTACTACGATGCTCAAGGTGTCTTGAATGCCTACACAGGCAGCTACACGCGCATTGACGGTACCCGGATTGAAGGCGCGTCAGTGTCTGCTCTCGTGGCAGCCAAGGACAAGGCTGCTGATGCCGCGCTGCTGGCCAGCCTCGACGCCACAATGGGTGCCATGGCTGCCATGAAAGCGCGCGCTGAGGGGGGTGACGCCTATGATCAGATGATCGGTGAAGGGAATGATGAGGGCAACGCCGTTGTGCAGGCTGCCATTGATGGCCTGACATCCCAGACAAAGGACATTGAAGCTGCCGTGACCGTGCTTGGTCTCGAGCCGATTGCTTTTGAAGGGTCTGACAGCCTCGACAGCCCGGACGCTGTATTCGAATAATTCTCACACCCCATCAGGACAGTAGCTTCACAGGCCAGGGTGTGAAGCGAAGCATTTTGACATGACACATAGACTTCGCGTTCTCTCCCTTGCCGCAGCAACAGCCGGTCTCGCTCTTTTGAGTGGGGCCGGTTTTGCGTTCGTGGCGCCGGCCCAGGCCTATGACGACCAGGACCGGGCCAAGGTCGAAAAAGTCACCACGCCGACCACCGACTTCTCCAAGCCGGAACCTTTTGAACGGCGGCCTACGGGCGAAGCCACGACATTCAAGTTTCCCAATCGCGATGCGTTCTCCCAGCCGTCTGCCAATATGGCGTTTGAAAGGCAGTTGGATTTTCAGATCGGCAACGGCATTTTCAAGAAGGTCTGGGTGTCGTCTCCCAGTTCCACGCAGTCATCAGACGGGCTTGGGCCCCTCTTCAACGCGCGCTCCTGCCAGCGCTGCCACCTGAAGGACGGGCGCGGCCACCCCCCTGCAGACGGCGAGGCCGCGGTCTCCATGTTTCTGAGGCTTTCCATTCCTCCGCAAACGGATGAAGACCGCGAAGCACTGGCGAGTTATCTCGCCAATGTCGTGCCCGAGCCAAGCTATGGCGGGCAGCTACAGAATTTCTCCATCCAGGGTCAAATGTCTGAAGGTGAGATGGTGGTCACCTACACGCCCAAGCCGGTGACACTGGCTGACGGCACCGAAGTCGTGCTGCGCGCGCCAACCTACGCTGCCGCCAATCTCAATTACGGCCCCATGCATCCCGACGTCATGATGTCGCCGCGCGTAGCACCGCCGATGATCGGTCTGGGCCTGCTGGAAGCCATCAAGGATGAAGACATCCTGGCCCATGCTGACCCGGATGATGCAGACGGCGACGGCATTTCAGGACGCGCCAATCGGGTGTTCAGCGTTGAACGCAATGAGGTGGCTCTTGGGCGATTTGGCTGGAAAGCCGGTGAGCCCTCTGTCGCCCAGCAATCCGCAGGTGCCTTTCACGGCGATATCGGCATCTCTACGCCGATCTTCACATCCCATTTCGGGGATTGTCGCGCAGGGGCGCAGGATGCCTGCCGCAATGCACCCCATGGGGGCACGGCGGATGGCCGGGTGACCGAAGCCACGCCGGACATGTTTGATCGGGTGGTGTTCTACAGCCGCAACCTTGCTGTTCCCGCCCGCCGCGACATTGACGAGCCGCAGGTGCTGGCGGGCAAGGAACAGTTTTATGGCGCGGGGTGCGCCTCCTGCCACATACCCAAATTCGTCACGCGGCGGGATTCCATCGGCGAGGAACAATCGTTTCAGCTTATCTGGCCGTATAGCGATCTTCTGCTCCATGACATGGGGGACGGGCTGGCGGACAATCGTCCTGAAGGCGTTGCTGGTGGTAACGAATGGCGCACGCCGCCGCTGTGGGGCATAGGTCTCACGCAGGCCGTCAATGGGCATACTCAGTTTCTGCATGATGGCCGTGCCCGCAATCTGCTTGAGGCGATCCTCTGGCATGGCGGCGAAGCACAGGCGTCCCGTGACGCTGTCGTTGAGATGGATAAGGACGAAAGAGAAGCCCTGCTTGCGTTCCTCAATTCGCTCTAGCATCCCTTCGGTTGCCGGACGGAGGGGGCACCGGTTTGGCCAACAAGCTAACAGAGGCCAGCGGTACTTCAGGCGCGCCGTGCGTCGGTCAGCATGCCGCCGATCAGTCTGTTGATCACGACTCTTCAGCCAGTTCCCGGCGGCGGAGATATACCAGCACGTCAGCCACGCGGGCTGCGTGCTCCTTGATGAATTCATCCGTTGTCGGATCAACATCGAACAGCGCGCGGCACTCATACTCGACGTCAAAGACCAGCGTCGCGGCTCCAATGGACATGTAATAGGTGTGCGGGTCCGCCAGAAGTCCCACCATTTCCTCCACCCATTCGAACCGGTCTTTGATGAAGGTCGCAATCAGATAGTCCAGCCGCCAGCTTGGCTCGCGCCCTTCCTGAATAATCAACCGATTGAGCTCGGGGGTTTCCGCGCTGAACCGCACAAAGGCCGTAATGACCGCCCGCAGGCGTGCTTCTTCGTCCAGATCCTTGAGCATCGGTTCCAGCGGCCCGAGGTGCTTTGTGAACCGGTCGAGGATGTAGCCGACAACCGCCTTCCACAGACCTTCCTTGCTTTGAAAGTGGTAGGCCACTGCGCCGCGCTGAACATCCGCCTCCAGTTCAAGCGCCCGTACAGACACACCGTCATAGGACCGCGTTGTGAACATATGCAGCCCGGTGGTCAACAAGGCCTCACGGGTTTCTTCCGCCCGCTGCTGGGGACCACGCTGACGCGATGCCTGTCTGGGGGCCGGTTTGGGGGCCGGTTTGGGGGCCGGTTTGCGTGTTTGTCTGATCGCCATTGTATTCATGCCACTTGACGTATTTATAAATCATAATTATGTCAACTGCCGTAATTAACAAACCCACAAAACCGGGCGGGAGACGGCAATTGGCACAGGACGCACAACGGGCAGACTTTTCGGTCGCTCAGAAAGTCATCCACTGGCTCATGGCCATCATGATCATGTCGGATCTGGTGATTGCCCAGAAGTTCGGGGATGTGATGACCGATGCAGATCGCTTCGAGTCGCGCGGTGATCACGCTACCATGGGCACCATCGTGGCGGTGCTGTTTGTCATCCGGCTTTATCTGCGCTGGAAGAACGGCGCGCCCGCTTTGCCGGCGGAAATGGCAGACTGGCAGAAACTGCTGGCGCATGTGGCGCACTGGGCGCTGTATATTCTGATCGGCTGGCTGATCGTGTCCGGCGTTCTGTCTGCCATGAATGCCAACTCCGTCGTTGCCCCGTTCGGGCTGTTTGCATTTGGAGACGGCGTCGGCAATCTGGAGAGCTTCGGCTTCTTCCGGTGGTTCCACGACATTGCGACCAAGGCGATCATTGCCCTCATCGCGCTGCATATTGTGGCCGCGCTCTATCATGTCATCATCGTGCGCGACGGCGTCACCGGCCGCATGCTGAAATTCTGGAAGAGCGAAAAAGCGGCCTGACGCCCCCCCGGCTCGGCTTCATTATCACCGCATGAAAGACAGGGACATCACCCATGGTTGTACTGCTTGAAGAAGACATCCAGACCAAGGAAGTTCTGGACTGGAAGGGATTGCACCTCTTCCACTTTTCCGGTTCTACATGCTCTCAGAAAACCCGCATCTTTCTGCAACTCAAGGGCATCGAGTGGACAGGCCACCACCTCAACCTGGCCCGCAAGGAACATCACACCGCCTGGTATATGGGCATCAACCCGCGCGGGCTTGTGCCGACATTGATCCATGACGGCAAGGTGATCATCGAGAGCAACGACATTCTTGAGTATCTCGAGGCGCAATTCCCGGAACGTCGCCTCATCCCTGTCGACAAGGCGGAGGAAATCCGCGCCCTGCTGAAGGCGGAAGATGATCTCCACATGGACATCCGCGCCCTGACCATGCGGTTCATGTTCCCGTCCTTTCTTACCAAGCGTCCGGAGTCCGAGCTTAAAAAATATGAGGAACTGGGGTCAGGGACAGTCGAGGGTCAGGTCGACAGTCACAAGCAGGCTGAACTCAAATTCTGGCGGGACATTGTCGAGCACGGCAAAGTGACGGACGACCAGGCGGCGCGAGCATTCAACCATTTCCGCACGGTCCTCAACGGATTTGACAAGACGCTTGCTAACCACCCTTTCCTGACCGGTGGTGAAGTGACCCTCGCCGACGTCGCCTGGTACATCTACGCACAACGGTTGATCAGTTCGAGTTATCCGCTCCACAAACTGCACCCTGCGGTTGGCCAATGGTTCGATCGCCTGCATAGTGACCCGAGCTTTCGTAA
Source organism: Candidatus Phaeomarinobacter ectocarpi (assembly GCF_000689395.1). GTDB lineage: Bacteria > Pseudomonadota > Alphaproteobacteria > CGMCC-115125 > CGMCC-115125 > Pyruvatibacter > Pyruvatibacter ectocarpi. Next base: position 495,223 of record NZ_HG966617.1, on the reverse strand, counting down.
TGAAGTGCCGTCTGGAGGCCCCATCGGCGCCATCACGACCCTTCTCCACGCGGCCCAGACCGTTCGAGGCACAAGTCTTCAGCGTGTCGTTGCAAAAACTGCATAAGCGGCCAGACCAATACAGGACCACCTCCCAATGACACACTTCACCGACAAGATCGTCTGGATCACAGGTGCCTCTTCGGGCATTGGTGAGGCGCTTGCCAAATCATTTGCGGCTGATGGCGCCCATATCATCCTGTCGGGCCGGCGCGTTGATGCATTGCAGGCGGTCGCAGACCAGCTGCCGACGGAAACGTTGATCCTGCCGTTTGAAACCACGGACTACGCGGTGCTGGAAGCCAAGGTTGCGGACGCATGGGCGTGGAAAGGCCGCGTTGATATTCTGGTCAACAATGCCGGTGTCAGCCAGCGCAGCCTGGCCATCAACACCGCGCCGCAGGTTTATACCGACCTGATCAATATTGATCTGATTGCGCCTATCTGGCTGACGCAGCTGCAGCTGGCAAAGATGGCCGAAGCGGGTGGCGCGCACATCATCGCCATCAGCTCGGTGGCTGGACGCATCGGCGCGCCCCTGCGCACGGCGTACTCAGCCGCCAAACATGGGCTTATCGGCTACATGGATGCGCTGCGCACGGAAGTTGCCGCTCGGCACAACATCAATGTCACGAATGTTCTGCCGGGGTCAGTCGCAACCAACGTCTCACGCAATGCGTTTACGGCAGACGGCTCAACGCGGGGCAAATCGGACGATGCCATTGAGGGCGGTGATGATCCCATGGATTGCGCCAAGGCCATTCTGGATGCGGTGAGGAACAACGTACCGGAGCTGCTTTTTGCAAGCGGGATGGAACTGGAAGCTGCCAAGCTTCGCCAATCAGACCCCGACCAGCTGTTTGCGCTCACACACCAACTGGGCGCGCAGATTGCCGAACAATACGAGTCCGGCGACGACTCCTGACAGGCGATGCTCGGTTCTTACGGCTATTCGACGATGGGGTTCACCAGTTCTCCCAGATAGTCAGCGGTGATGGTCATGGTTTCACCAGGCTGCAGATAGTTGCCCTGTGCCATGGCGCCGGCGATGTGGCGCTCGATCACCCAGTGGGTCAGGGGCTTGTTCCACCCGCCCATGAGCCAGTCAACGACACCCATGACCATGGCCATGCGGTCAATACCCTTGAACACGGTACCGTCCGGTGTTCCGGCCAGCACACCCGTGCGCGCAGGCACAACTCCGTTGGCGATCGGCAACCCGACCTGGCGGCCCTCATAGTCCCAGGTGATATCGGCACGATCCGCAGACTGACGAAGGATTTCGTCGAAGTCCCAGATGGCCAGAGACTGTTTCGCGGACTGTACGAGGTCACTTCCGCGATAAAGCATGAGATCGACCTCCGGGGCGAAGCTACGCAGATTGCGGGGAATGACGAAGAGGTTGCCGATGGGCAGGTAGCCCGGCGCACTCTTGCCAGTTGTGAAACCATCGCCGGACGTCACGTCGGAAGGATTGAGGTGCCGCATCAGTTTGGCACGATCCGTAACGTCATTGCACAGAACGAGACCTGCACTTCGGGGGCGCGACGTAATGTCAAAATCCTCCAGCGCGACGAAGCAAAGCTCGACTTCGTAATCGAGAAGCGCGACACCTTGCGACACCGGTGCATTGAAGGCTGTGGGCACAACCTCCTTTGCAAAGAGGAAAGGTCCATCTTCAACTGTAGCCTCTTCTGCGTGGGCGGGAAAATTGGTGCCGACGGCAATGTGGGACGCGGTCAGGTCCACGGGTAATGTCAGGTCTTCAACAGCGACGTCGAGCTCAGCCCCCTGGGCAGCTATGAGGGCGTCATATCCCTGCGCTGCAAAAAGGGTGATCGGGTCATCCGCATCTGCGCCAAAACCATCGGACAGATTGATGCCGCTGACGCGACCGTTCGCATAGGACGAGACGAGCATCAGCTGATAGGCCCCGGGCGATCCGACACGGGCGAAGGTCAAAGCCACGTCGCGGGGCGCAATGGCCACCTCAGCTGCGGCTGGATGAGACAGAACCATAAGAATGCTCCAGATGAAGATCAGTGTTTTGTACATGGATATGCTCCTTGGCTTTGGGCCTAAGCATTGGCCAGGAGCCAGACGCCTGTTGAGTTGAGCAGGACGAAGATCGTCGCGCCGAACAGGTTTGTGTCCACCAGATATATCTTTCCGAAGATATTGAACCGGAATGGCTTGATGCCGTTCACGTCCTTCAGGGCACCATCAAAGATCGACATGGTGGACAGGGTGACAAAGAAGCTGGCCATCCAGATGTAGTTGAGAATGGCTGCAAGCCAGATGTGGGTGATGTAGTCCGGCGACGGCATCCACAACAAAAAGAGAATGACCATGGACACGCCGGCCTGGCTCAACACCTGCCACACCACATGGAACCTGGCGTGCGGCGTCCATGCAGGGTTGGTGGCATGCGTCTTGTTGAAGTCGGCAAACATCGGGCCGACGGCGATGGCAAAGCCAATGAATGAAAAGATGATACGCGGCACAAGTGTCTGGTCGTAGAGAGTGTCCATTGTCTTTCTCCTAGATGAGACCGGCGTATGAGCCGCCGTCGAGTTGAAGGTTCTGACCGGAAATGAATCCGGCCTGGGCACTGCACAGGAAAGCGCAGGCGTCGCCGAATTCTTCCGGCTGGCCCATACGTTTGGCGGCGATGGTTTCGCAGATTTCTGCGCGGGCCTCGTCGCGGGTAATGCCCTTTGCAGCCATGGCAAACTGCGCCATGCGCTCCTGCCGGTCGGTATCAAACCGCTCAGGCAGCATGTTGTTGATGGTCACGTTGAAGGGGGCTGCATCCACCGACAGGCCCTTGCACAGGGCCGTCAGGCCGGAGCGCGCAGCGGTGGACAGGCCCATATAGTAATTGGGTGACTTCACCATTGCGGAGGTGATGTTGATGATGCGCCCGAACCGGCGCTCCTTCATGCCGGGGATCAGTGCCTTGATCATGAAGGCGGGTGCCAGCATGTTGGCGTCGAGCGCCGCCTGCCAGTCTTCCAGCTCCCACTTTGTGAATTCACCGGGAGGCGGGCCTTCATTGTTGGTCACCAGAATGTCTGCATCCGGGCACGCAGCGACGAGCGCGTCGCGGCCCTCCGGCGTGTTGAGATCACCCACAGCGGCCTGAATGCGGCTGCCGTCCACGCCAGCCTCAGCGGCAATCTGCGTGCGCGCTTCGTCAAGAGTGTCCTTGTTGCGGCTGTTGATTGTAACGGCTGCTCCTTCGCGCAGCAGCGATACGGCGCAGGCTCTGCCAAGACCGCGCGACGACGCACAGACGATGGCCTTGCGGTTTTCCAATCCAAGGTTCATGCGTTTTCTCTCGCGTTGATGGATAGAGCGGACGCCAGGGCATCTTTGAGAAGCTGTGGCGTGTTGTCTTCAGCACCGGTGAAGCGCGCGGCGATGTGTCCATCAGGGCGCACCAGCACGGCCCCGGTTTCGGGAAGGCCGGTCCTGGCCTGCCAGTCAAAGCCATCGTCGCCAAAGTCTGTGCCCTGCTGGCGCGATAGAATGTCGGGGCCCGCATCCTGAAAAGCGCCATTGGCCTTGGGGCCGGTCAACAAGGTGAATGTGTCAATGGCCAGCATGTCGTAGGTGGAGACCGTCTTGCCGTTCTGCAAAACCCAGTGATGGGGAACGTGCTCACCGATGTTCCAGCTTGGCTGAAACTGGCTGGTTTCTATGTCTGCAGCCGGCGGCAACGGGTCTGCTCCCTTGAGCACTTCAGACGCGTAGCGATATCCAATTTGCAGATTGAAGCTGTCAAAGTGCGGGCGCTGTGCCTCCACGACATCCGGCAGGCCTGCAACCTTTGATGGGTCCGCGCTTACGGCCGCGTAGTGTTCCGCGGTCTTTTCAGGATCCAGCCCATGCAACAGGATAATGAGATCAAAAATCTTTGACGCGTTGGTCAGGCTTTGTTCGGAATTGATGCGGGCAATGGGCTGACGCTCGGCTTCATAGGTATCGAGCAGCTCCGGTGACGCCTGACCCTTGAGCACGGCGGCGAGCTTCCACGTCAGGTTCTGGGCGTCGCCTGCCCCGGTGTTGAGACCAAGTCCACCGGTCGGCGGAAAACGATGCGCCGCGTCGCCGACGAGAAACACCCGTCCCTTGCGGTAGTTTTCAGCCACCTGCGCCGACATGGCCCAGGACCCGATATTACAAATGTCGATCTGAACTTCGGCCTGCCCGATGGCCTTGGCGACCAGATCGCGGCACCGCGCTTCGGTGTAATCCGCTGCAGACTCGGTTGCCGGGTCATAGCCGTGCATCAAGACCCATGTATTGGCCCGGTCATAGGCGATGAGGGCGCCCTGCGTATCCGGGTCAAACAGGAAATACAGAACGCCGGGGCGCGCATCGGTGAGGGACCGCAGGTCAGCTTCGAAGTGGATGGTGATGAAGTTTTCGAGGACTTCGGGACCATCCATTACAATGCCAAGGGCCTGGCGCGTGGGCGACCCGGCCCCATCAGCGGCAATGACATAGGTGTAAGACTTTTCAACCGTATTGCCGGTCTTCCCGTCTTCAATCGTGACGCGGACACCGTCGGACGTCTCAGACAGGTCCGTACAGGTCGCGTTGCGGCTGAAACTGATAAGGGGGTCGGCAACCAACGCCTTTTCAAGTGTCGCTTCAAACTTTGGCTGAGGGATGTTGGTCAGGGGGAACGGGGTATGCTCCAGCGCCCCCTCATCCTGACGTTCATAGGGCAACGCGCCAAACTCAGGCCCGGTGAGTTTGCCCATGAAGCGGACCCAGCCTGCATCATTGGCGGACGCGCCGGCGGCGCGGATGGCCTGAGCGTCAATGCCAAGACTCTGGCAGATTTCCAGAGTCCGTGCGTTGACCGCATGCGCCTTGGGGGCTGTGCTGATGGCACTGCGACGATCAATAATTTCTGATGCGATCCCCTGCCGAGCCAACGACAAAGCCGACAGCTGACCCGCAGGACCGGCACCAATAATGAGAACAGGTATATCTGACGTCATGGACCCCTAGCCTTCACCACATCCATTAATGAGATAACTCTCATTTTTGAGATAACTCTCATTTATCTGGTGAGTCAAGCTGAAATCGTGCATAATGGTGGCAGTATTCGTATGGAGGTTTCAGTGCAGGCAGGATTTTTTGCGCAAGCGGCCGTGGCCGGCGGCAAACGGGACAGAACGCAGGCAGCCCTGCTTGATGCGGCTATTGCGGTCATCGCACGCAAGGGAATGGAAGCCGCGAAGATCAGTGACATGACGGAGGCTGCCGGACTTGCCAACGGCACGTTCTACAATCACTTCCAGACAAAAGACGACATTCTGAAGAAGGTCGCCCTCAAGATCGCGTTCGAGGTCAGCCGCCGACTGGATATGGAGATGGCGGAGCTTGAAGACGGGCCTTTGCGCATGGTCACAGCGACCTCGCGTTTCGTCAATCTGATGCTGGACTCGCCCGATTGGGCTGCGGTTCTTCTGGACAGCAAAGCACTTATCTCTGATCGGCCCAAAGAAGCCTTTCAGTTCCTTGCAGCTGATCTTGAACGATGCGTCGAACAAGGCGCGATCGATGAAAAGATCGATCCGTTTACCCTCGAACAGGTCGTGTCCTTGATACGCACGGGCATTGAAAGCCAGTTGAAGAACGGCCGCGATGCTGATCTGACGCGCCGCCTGTGCCTCAACATCCTGCGGATGCTCGGCATGACCCGCGCAAAGGTCATGCGGGTGATTGACAAGTACGAGAGCAATAGCGCGTCGATCGCATCGTGAGGTGGACGTCTAGCTGGCCTGTTAGCTACTAGGGGGCATAGGCGACCGGGTGGGTTGGCAGGTTCAGGATTTTCGCCGCCTGCTCAGGCGTCGCGATGGGGCGGTCATAGCGTTTGGCCACCGCGACCACTTCTTCCACCAGCTCGACATTGGTCGGGCAACGGTCGCCGTCATAGGGCTCAAGACCAACCTGCACATGCCCGCCGCGTTTGATGGCTTCTTCGGCAAGGCCGCAGCCGACACAATCATCGCCAAAGCTGGAGACCAGCCACGGCAGGGTGCACTCCCCCATCATGCCCAGATAGGCGTCAAGGCTCACAGCTGAGGGCGGCAGGCCGAATGGCAGGTCCATTGCGCCGAAGTAGAATTTCAGCATGCCGCCTGGCGGCATTTTTCCGGCCCGGTCATAGGCCAGAATGAACTTCAGGAAGCCGGGCTCGAATATCGAGATGCTGAGACCGATATTGAGACGGCGACAGGTCTCCACGTAGTAGCGCGAGTCGCGCATGTCGTTGCGGTAGAGATAGGTGCTGGGCGCAAACAGACCATCCTCCCCCATCACCGATGCATTGAATGTGCCCGGGTCACACAGCCCCTGAGCGAGCAGGCCTTCGTTGGCCATGTGTTCCACATGGGCGTAGCGGGTCTCAACAGAGACACCCTCCTGCCCCACCGGCATGGTGGGTGTGAGGATGGCGTCACCGCGAATTTTGAGTAGCTCACGCCACGGCCGTGCATATTGCTCCGGGTCCAGAACACCGGTGCCGCCAATGATCGGCTCCTGCGTATGATTATGAATCAAAGCAGCACCGGCTTCCATGCACGCCACCGCATCGCGCACGATTTCCTCGTCGCTATAGGGAACGGATGGATTTTTTGTCTTGCTCGTTGAGCCGTTCAAGGAGGCTTCGATGATCAGCGGCAAACCCGCCACATTGGTTTCTGTCAATTTTGGCTTCCTGCTGGTCCTGCGTCGGGCCTACGGCCACTCCCGATGTGACAGATGAGACCACACACACCAGCGCCAGACAAATGAAGCGCCAGACAAATGATCCGATTGCTATTTGGCCAGGTTGCCGCATACCGTTTGCATACAAAATCTTCAATGCCGTCGCTTTGCCGCAAAGTGGGTGGCGGCAGAACAGTGTGCATCGGCTGCCCATGGCACGAAAAACAAAGACGACGAGGACCGGCGGGCGTTCACTGTCCGTGGATCAACTGCAGTCTCTCGACAGCATGGAAGGCCTTGTCCTTGTAGAGGAAACGGCAACGCCGCGCGGGTTTGCCAGACTGCCCAAGGGCGACCTTATCTATGCGGTCTATCCGGGTCTGCTTGTTGCGGCCACGATCGGGCTGGCCTCAACCTGGCTGGCGACGCGCTATGATGCGCCCGTTATGCTGTTTGCTCTGCTGCTGGGCATGGCATTCCATTTTCTGCATGAAGACGGCCGGTGTCTTGCGGGCATCGAGTTCGCCTCACGCACCGTGCTGCGCATTGGTGTGGCACTTCTGGGCGTGCGCATCACCCTTGATCAACTGGCCGGGCTTGGCACTGCGCCTGTTGTCATTGTGCTGGGGGGCGTTGCGACCACGATTTTTCTTGGCTGGGCGTTTGCCAGGGCATTGAAGCTGCATCCCACCTTCGGCGTCCTCTCAGGGGGTGCTGTTGCCATATGCGGGGCATCCGCAGCACTGGCGATTGCCTCCGTCTTGCCCAAGTCATCCCGGCTGGAAGCTGACACCATTCTCACGGTGGTTCTGGTGACCGCGTTTTCAACGGTCGCCATGGTCATCTATCCAATCTTCGCGGAGTCGTTTGGCATGAGTTACGCGACCGCTGGTATTTTTCTCGGTGGGACGATCCACGACGTGGCGCAGGTGGTGGGTGCCGGCTACACGATCTCGGATGAGACGGGAGAAATCGCGACCTATGTGAAACTGCTGCGCGTCGCCATGCTTCTGCCTGTTGTCTTCATTATCGCCGCCGTTGTCAGCGCTACCCAAGGACCGGTGGGCGAGACGCGCGTCCAGATACCCTATTTCCTGATCGGGTTTGCGGTTCTTGTGCTCGTCAACAGCACCGGCACGATCCCCGAAGATATCCGCGTCCTGACGGCAGATGCGTCGCGCTGGTTTCTTGTCACGGCCATAGCCGCGCTGGGCATGAAAACATCCCTGCGCCAGGTTTTTGCGGTCGGGTGGAAACCCATCGGTCTGGTCGCGGTGGAAACAGGCTGGATCTTTGTTTTCGTGATCGCCGGGATTTATTTCCTGGCCTAGGCCGCGTGGCTTTGCATCGATGGGCCGACCCTGACGTCTTCAGGCACTCGTCCAGTTTCTGGCCACAAACTCTTTGATGATGCCAAAGGACTCCTGTTGCTTGTCGCGCCATGTGGCGTGCCCGCATCCTGCCATCCGCGCAAACTGAACGTCTGCCGATGTCAGAGCGGCGACAATATCTTCAGAATCTTCGATGGGCGTGATGGGGTCTTCCTCACCCGCAAGGACCAGGACGGGACAGGTGACACGGGCGAGATCAGTCAGCAGATCCATCGTGTACCAGATGCCGGTGTCGGGCTGGTGGAAAGCCCGGGCCAGTTCCTCGCGATAGATCATTCTTGCGGCCGCGTTGGGGTCCTGAGGGGTTTGCGAGTAAAGCGGCATGCAGTGTTGGTTGAAGGCCTGAACCGCGTCGGGTGTCAGGTCGGTGGTGAGCAGCGCACGGGCTGCCTCTTCCGCCGGTGCGCCGCCCAGACGCTTGAACACGGCGATCGAACGCTCGGTGTTCATTTTGGCCTGGGTGCCGGCAAACACCACACCGCTTGTGGCGTCCGAATACTTGATCGCATAGGCCTGGGCGACGAAGCCGCCACCGGATATGCCAAGCACGAAGGGCTTTTCGATGCCCAGGGCCCTGGAGAAGTCAGCAACGTCGTCCGCCCAGTGCTCCAGTGAATAGTCTGAGGGGTCCGGCAAACCGTCGCTGCGTCCAGCGCCAGGCAGGTCAAGATAGATGACCTGCATGTGGTCACGCAGGTCCTTGAACCAGGGTTTCATGGCCGCATGATCGGAAATGCCCGGCGCGCCATGGATCGCGATAAGCGTTGGTTTTTCGCGCAGGACCGGTCCATCCGGCGCCAGTTTTTCACCATCAACATCAAAGAAGATGCGGCGACCTTTCAGCTCAACGAACATGAGCGTCTCCAAAATTTATGACCGCCACTGTCTACCACAAACGAGCTGCGTGACACGGGGTGGCACATGCCGACCATGCGTTCAGGTGGCGAAAGGGAAAGATACGGAACAAAGATGAGGAATGGTGCCCGGGGGCGGGATCGAACCACCGACACTGCGATTTTCAGTCTCGGCGCAGCCTAGCGCCCAGGTATCTGAATAGTTCCTATCAAGTTGATTGGGTTCAGCTTTCTGTCCTCGCAGACACGCCGAACACACCCGGACAGTTCAGAACAATCTAAGAACTTCCAAGCTTGATTACACAGCAATTCCACAACCTCACTGAAAGGCGCAACTTGCGGTGCAAGCACGGAGCCCAAGAAGCTGAGGCGTCGCTGCAGGGCGAAAAGTTCGCAACTAAAAAGCTGTCGCTTACGAACCGCTCAATTTGTTTCGGAAGGCTGTTCAATGGATGCTGCAAACTTGGCCAGGCGAGATGATCGGACATTCCTCAAACCGCATCGAAAAGCTGCTCCCCGTGCTTATTGTGTGCTTTCAGTTTGGTTTCATGATCCAAGCAATTCCGGACTAATTTTCGAAGAGCATCCTTGTGGTTCCGTTGCGTGCCGGTGAGATCCTGGGTCGCTACGATCAGCTTCTCGTGCGCTTCGTTTGTCGCGATTGAATACCGTTGACAGATCGGATCAGGAGGTAACTCCCCGTGATGCGGATAGAGCAAGACAACATTAGGACAGTCGTAAAGCCTACCGTACGCCATCAGCTGGTACACGTCCGCTTGACTGACACCTTGCTTCGGGTCGTCGATACGCGGGGTCATGCGTTTCCATTTGGTGTCGATGATCAGCACGACCTCCTCGCCCTGCCGGATGATGATGTCTGGGCGCGTCCGAAACAGGCCTAAGTCGCCTTCATAAAGACAAGACCGGTTTCCTCCTTGCGACGATACGCGGAAGCTCGTGCCAGCGAGCGCCCGCGAAAGGACCCGTTCGATGTATTTTTCGAAAAGAACGTTCATCTCGAAGAGCAGGGCATGGCCCTCTATAGCCCCCGCGCTCGTTTGTTGATGCCTATCCGAGAGGAAGAGACGGGCCAGGGAAAGAAGATCGCGCCAACTTCGGTTCGTACGATCAAGCACAATTTGGTCCCACCGAAGCTCACTCGGAGAAACATCCGCGACGTCGGCATAGACGAAACTCAGTTCCCTCAACGCGCGCTGGTTATCCGGTTCGCCGGATATGCGCAAAAGCTTGCTGACCGCAGCCCGCATAACCCGGTTCAGTGCGATGTCGGGAGAAAGGGCATCGAAACGGCATGCTAGCTTTTGTGGTGAGACTGCAAGTCTAGAAAATTGCCGCGTTACGTTCAGGCGTCCTCGAAGCGTCGACAGGTCTTCCTCGCGTGCGAGGTATTGCCGCGGCATCCCATGGCGGACCGCATTCGTGAGCTTTGCGCAAAACAAACGTATCAGGAGTTCCAGTATCGTCTCGCGCTGCCAGCCGAGCTGCGTCATGGCGGAGACCTCGATTGGCAGATCGTAGGTCACCGCGAGCATGTGAATGAGGCGAGCGCGGAGGGTCGCGTCGGAAACATTGGTCTCGCTTCCACCCTCGATCTTTGGAAGAATCTCTAGCTGGCAGCCGGGAGTCGAAATGACGCCAACGACTCCGCGTGCGCGCAAGCCCTTCCGGCCATGTTCCAGCACACCCTCACCGCCCCGACCAGAAAAGACCGAGGCGTGCGCGACTGCTGCGAGACGGTCTGCATGCGCTTCTGAGATCTCTGCATCGCCAGATCCGTAGCTGATTTGCTCCCACTCACGGATCGTACGACGGATCATGCCCCGACCAGCTTTCCGTAATCGAATCCTTCGTCCACCGACCGTACTTTCCATCGAAACCGAGGAATCGCGTCACCATCTTCCAACCCAGGAGGTGTTTGGAGGGTTGAGCGATTGAGGAAGCCGCCTTCGACTGGGCCCTCTTGAGACGTGAGATCGCCAAGCACCGCCGCAACCTTGGCCCAATCCTCAAAGAAATATTCAGCCAGCAGCGGGATGATCTTGTGCCGCATAACATGATCAACATCGGCAAGGGAGCTACACGCGGTAAAGTAGGCATGACCAATCTGGTGTTCGCGATCATAAAGATACTCGATGCGCTCATTGATCTTGGAGAGAAGTAACGGCAGATCAATCCCGCACTTCTGCGCAGGTTCTTCGAGGACGGATGGGTCAGGCATCATCTCACGGAATGTAAAGCGACGCCTGAGGGCGGTGTCGAGAAGCGCAATCGACCTATCAGCCGTGTTCATTGTGCCAAGGATATGCAGGTTGGACGGCACCCCGAACTCATCGCCGGAGTATGGTAGTCGAACCCTGAGTTCGTTGGGCTCGTTCAGCCGCTTGTCGGATTCGAGCAGCGTAATGAGTTCGCCGAAAACCTGGGAGATGTTTGCCCGGTTGATCTCGTCGATGATCAGGACGAATGGCTCTGGTGCCGATGGTGTCTCAGATTGCCTAGCATTCATGTATCGCTCAAACAAAGGTGTGTTGAGGCTATCCACATTGAGCTGGTAGATCGCCTGCTGCATGAAGTTGTTTTGGTATATCTCCCGAACCGAAACCCCCTCTTCATCAATCCAAAGCCAATTCACGGATCGCCGATGGCACATCTCTGTGTCAGGTCTCGGGCTGTACTCGTATTCACCTGTAACCTGTCCGATAGCCCGAAACAGATAATTTCCCTTAGAGACGATGATGAAGTCTCCGACTTTCATACGGTTGCGGAAATAGTCCACCTGTGACACTTGCCCTGACTGAGCATTGACCGTGTCAGAGATCGTCCCCTCTTTCCGGCAGGTCTCCAGTATCTGTGAAGGTTCAGAGTATCTTTCATCACTCCAGTCGATGTTTTCCCAACCCAGCAATGTGTGGCCACCCTGAATTGCCTCCTCGAAGAATCTTGCATCTTCTTCAACGTTCCATCGACCGATTGACATTTTGTACACGTGTCGACCATCCAAGGTGACACTGCCGCTTCCCGAAGATGATCCTCGACTGGTCTCGGCGCGCCGTGCGATCCGTCTGAATATTCCTTGGACCGTCTCCAACCGGAATCCGGCGGACTCCGCCCCCTCGCCCCCCTCTGTTCCGGTAGTCGGCTGCTGACCCTCGACAAAATCCTCATAGCTCATCGACTGGTGGAAGGTGACAAACTCGATGCGCCCAGCCGACAAAAGTCGTTGATAGGTGGTCATGAGCTCGGCCCGATTTTCCGGGACCGATTCACCGCACAAGCGCACCGCATCGGCTGCAGTGGAGAATGTCTTCCCTGTCCCAGGCGGGCCATAAAGAATGAGATTAACGGGTGAAATCGACATGGGCTTCTCCGGGAGTTCACTCTCGTCATCGGTCTCGTCTTCATCGGTCAGTGCTGCGGCGGTCTTGTCACTAGCGATCCAAAGGAACCCTTGGATGTCGAGCCAATCCTGCGGATCCCAATGCCAATCGTCTCGCATGATTTCGAGCAACCTTGCGAACCCGTCAGCGAGGCGGCGATACTCCGTCGCCATGTTTGCCTTGGCTTCCACAAATAACTTTTCACCGGTCAACGCTTCCCACACCTCGTTTATGCGGGTGATTTTGAGTGGGGCCATTGCGCTCGGTCGCGCCATGGCCAAGGCCGAAGACAGAATATTGATCCGCTCACCATAGGTGAGCGACGGAGCACCACGTGCGCGCAACGCATCAAGAGAGTCATGCGAAGTCTTCAGGGCAGTCTCTGGTGGTTGCTTTGACCGAACCAGTTGACCGATGATCGCGTAGAATTCTGCCAGCAAGGCCGCGGCGCTCTTAGCGATCGCATCCTCGGTCTGCCATCGGACGAGGGGGCCATCCTTGGCAGCTGTTTTCAGTATCTCAAAGACGTTCTTGCCGAGAATCTCATCGGTTACATCTTCCGCAAGAGCCGATTGGACCCGCTCGATTGCCGCGGCCTTGTAGGCTTTCTCACTCTTGGCCCAGCCGGTTCCAGGTTCAACGAAACTCTGAAAGTCAGGGCAAAGGGCGATGAACCTCTTGCGTAGTTTTTCAAGCGCCGATTGGTTGATGAGTTGCCCCCGCAAATCGAAGCGAAATACAGTGGCTGAGCTTTGGTCGGCACCGATCCGTTCGGGTTCCGGTACCTGCGCCATGTCCTGAAATATGCGGCCGCCAAGCGCCTGGCAGATGTTGGGCCATGCCTCCTTGAGGCCAAGAGCCTGGTTTACGTCGCGGACCAGCACTTCGACGTGGTCGCCACCTTCGTCCCGTGCGGGCTCGATGTAATGCTCGAGGACATATTGTCGTATCCGATCAGCATCCTTGACCGCCCCTGGAGGATCACCCGCCAGAAACCGCCCATACTGACCCAACCAACTCCCCCAGGCGGAGAGCCTGTTAAGGGGGTTTTCGGAGTCCGGCATCAGGATCCGGTATTCTTGCCCACCGTCGCGAGCGTCCAGCCGTATTTCTCCCAGGCGCTCCCGGAGCATTTCGAACCTATCAGCTTCCCACGCTTCGTCGAGGTCCTGATACGGCATTCCCAGCGCGGCAAGATTCCGTTCTATGGTTCGGATGGCATATGCGCGTGAACTGCGGCCTTTTTCCGCTTGAGCACCACCCTGTTCGAGCCATGATTTAAATTCGAGCTCTTTTATCATTCAGAATACTTGCGTCTCTTCCCGGCGTCTGCAAACGAATACTACGTTAGGAATAGTTGGGTCGACATGTGGAAGACCATCCAAGCTACACCGAATAGCTGATATTTTGACCCGCCCCTTTTAAACGCAGTCACAGCTTACAAGTCTAAAGCCTAGGTACAGAGGCCGTGTGCGGGAATTTCAGGCGCGGTGCCACATGGCACCTAGAGACGACAACCACCGGTCCCGCGCACTCAGTCTGGAGTAATGGATCGCCCAAGAATCTTTTCCGCGCCACGAAGAAAATGTTGCTCCGCGATGCGCTCTGCCGCGCTAGCCTGCTCGTAAAGCCGCCAGTAGGTGTGCCATCGCATGCCCTTGGGCTTGCCTGGGATCCCAGAAACCATCCCAGGCTCGCCGCCAAGCCTCATTTTCAGCTTGTCGGACCGACGGATCGCACGATCGAGTTCGTCCTCGTTACGGCTCGCGTAGGTGAGACCGTAGCAATGCCGGCAAAGGAAGTGCCGGTCGGCACCGTATAGTTTCAGAACGCGTCGATTGCACCCTTGGACGAGCTTCTGACCTGGACACAAGAAAAAAGGCCGCGAGCCGCCAAAGGGGCACGAAGGCCAGTCCAGCGGAATGATTTGGGTCACGTCCTGCCATTCTTCACCAAGTGCCCGGACTCGATAGGAAAGACACAGCCGATCAGCTTCCGATCGCAGGCTGATCCAGGCGGTGCGTTCTCCATCGCGCCGCCACTCCCAGCCGCCATGCCAACCCTGACTGAGGCACCCTGCACGATTCAAGTCGTTTACGTCCAACGATCGGCAGCTTTCTACCTTGTCTCGGCCACACCGTCTTCCTGATCCGTAGCCACCCATTTTATGCTCCGGGATTTTCCGAAATCTCCTGCGCAAACAAGCTTTCCAGTGACCAACAAATGCTCAGGGTCTGCACTTTCCCCCGCTCTCTCGTGTGGTTAGATAAGGATGTCTGCAATTCTGCGACGCTTACCAAACCAAAAGTTTGATTTTCGTCGCCATATTTGCCACGCCCTATAGTAACTGCTGCGACGACCTTTTTGCGCACGTATCCAATTTAGCAACGTGACGTAGCAAGGCTGATGACAGCATTTTTGTTTTTGCGGTCTCCTGCAGGGTTGTGAACGGCAGCCTTAATGATCCGCAGGTCATTGCCGGGACGCCAAAGGCGGTAGAGCTTTCGCCCCTCAGCCCTATCTACATGGGGCAGCGCAAGCTCAGTGAGCTCAAACGCTGGGCTTGTTGCGTGACCGGCAATGCCAAGACAGGCCGTTTCGGTTACCACGAGAAAGCCCTTGGCCTGGAGTTCGTGGAAAGCCCGCGCTGCTGTGTTCGTGCTCACTCCTAGACGTGACGCCGCCTGCCGCACGCTCAGCCGTATCTTGCCGTTGTTGTTGTATCGCGGGCCGTGCCACTCGAGCTTTAGCCAAGGATATAAGGCCTGTGCGGTCGGATTGAGCGCCTGCCACGCCGGTTCTTCCATCGTACTTCGCAACATTTTTGCGAAATGCTCGCTATTGCTTGGTCCGCGCGTCTTGTTTCGGGGCTTATAAGTCAAGCTCTATCCCCTTGGACCGTCCGAAACATAGGTCTTGAAGCCGCGGTGCCGATGATATCCAGCGCTCGGAGATTTCGAGCGGCTCTGTCTTGCTGAACAAAGGCAAATCAGAGCCCAACAACACGAGCCTGAGCGCAACTGCGAACCCGCGGCTGCAGCTCGATCCACTTCTGCAAATCGTCCAAAAAGTAGAAGATCCGGCCTCGCTTTATAAAAGCTGGTCCGGTTCCCTGCGACCTCATTATCGCCAGAGTTTTTGGGCTAAGGCCCAGGTATCGAGATGCATTCTCTGTATCCAACCGACCGTCTGGATATGCCGTGACACTAATTCTCTCGACTTCCATCTGCATCTTATTCTGCTCCTCGCGACAACACTTTCGAATGATTGGAGAATATGATCGACAAAAATGTATTGCAAGTCACTACGTGTAGTGCATATGCTTCTGGATACGTTTGGGAACTTTTGACACTGGGACTAATAGATGCCGCACCGGAGGGGAAAGTCAGCTGGAAATAAGCGAACAGAAGTTGTCACGATACGCTTGGATCCACGTCTCAAGTACTTGGCAGAAATTGCATCTAGAAAGCAGCTACGCACCCTCAGCAGTTTTGTTGAGTGGGCAGTCGCTGAGGCTCTCGACTCCGTCTATCTGGATGATCCGAGATGGGACGAATTGAATCATGAGACCGTTCCGCCAAATTCTGTGCGCGCCGTTGAGCTTGAGACTGGACTCTGGGCTCCGGATGCAGCTGACAGACTAGTAAAACTAGTCTTCCAATATCCCTCATTGCTTACCCCGTCGGAGGCGCTTGTGTGGAGAACAGTCTGCGAGACCCCTTGGTTCTGGGAGATTGAGTACGCAGCCAATGGACAAAAGAGGTGGCGTATCGAGATTGAAAACATCATCCTCCCTCGTTTACGCGACAAATGGGATCTACTGCAGGCAATCGCAGCAGGTGAAAGCTCCGCTGACGAACTTCCCAAATAAACTGCCACAAAGCCGTTGTCGGGAGGCAACTGCGCTACGTAGGGCAACGATACGTCAGACGTAGACTACGCTCACTACGCCCCGCCCCAGACAGCAGAAAGCTCTGAAATGTCCAGACGATTTCAAAAACTGACGCGCCAGCGCATGCGCGCGCTTGAAGCCGGCAAGAGCTTGTCCGAGCACGGAATAACATTCCGCCGCCTGCCGGACGGCGACGGAGTCTATTCAGTCAACATTATGGTTGACCGCAAGCGTATCCATCGCAGCCTTGGCCGCGAGTCCGATGGCGTCACCCGTTCTACTGCCGAGACCTTCATCAGCAATCTGCGTGCGGACGCCCGTGCAGGCCGACTTAACCTACCCAAGGGCCGAAAGATCAGCCTCACCATGCGCGATGCCGCCCCGCGATATATTGACCGCCTGACGGAAGAGGGTGGCAAGGAGATTGCCCGCAAGGCACGACGTCTGGACATGGCCTTGGTGCCTTTTCTTGGCGACAAGCCTCTCGAGCAGATTTCGACTTTTGATGTGGAACGCTACAAGAAGCAACGGCTATCAACACCGATTGTCTCCCGCAAGAAACTGAAGGGCGGCGAGACACTGCCAAACAACACACCCGCGACGGTAAACCGTGAATTGGCCACACTCTCGCACCTGATACACAAGGCCGAGGAGTGGGGATGGATTTCCAAACGACAGGCCAAGATCAACCGACTGCCCGAAGACAATGGGCGCATCACTTATCTCACCGCTGAGCAGGCTGATGCCTTGCTCGAAGCATCCAAGGCCGATCAAAACATCCAGATATATCCCTTTATCTTGATCGGTCTCCGGACCAGCATGCGGAAGAGCGAGATCCTCTCGATCCGTCGCGACAACGTGGATCTCACAAAAAACAGCATCTACCTACCCAACGCGAAAGCTGGCGCGCGGACGCAGCCCATGCCCACCTCGCTTGCGGCATACCTCGCCAGACACATAGGCACACTGCCTCCGGGCACCCCTTGGCTATTCCCGTCACCTGGCGCCGCAGGAGGTCATACCACCGACGTCCGAAAGGCCTTCCGGCGATGTGTTGAACGCGCAGGCCTTGACCCCGAACAAGTCGTCATCCACACGCTGCGGCATACGGCCATCACTCACTTGGTGCAGGCCGGGGTGGACCTGCCGACAGTGAAACGGATCAGTGGCCATAAGACCATGATCATGGTGGAACGCTACGCCCACCAGTCCGGCGCGCACATAGCGGCCGCCATGGACAAACTGGACGAGCGATTCAAAAAGAACAGCGCCTGACTGTTTTCCTATAGTCGGCCCAATATCAAAAGGACGTTTCCACCCGTGACCGCAGACCACCTAAAAGACATCCAACAATTCGACGCCGACCTCTGGAAAGTGGCTGACGAATTGCGGGCTAATTCGGGTCTCGCATCCAACGAATACTTCATGCCGATCATGGGGCTTCTGTTCTTACGCCAGGCAACTAACAGATATCGCGAGGTCCTGGCAGCAATCAATGCCGACAAAGCTGCGGGCAAGATGCCGGACCGCCCGCTTGTTGAAGCGGACTTTACACGCCGCCGGGCGATGATGTTGCCAGAGACAGCGCTCTACGATGCGATCCTCGACAGACCCAAAGATGGCAAACTCGGCCAGGCGCTCACCGCGGCGATGGAGGCCGTCGAGGCGCACTTCCCTCCCCTTGCGGGCCAGCTTCCCAAGGACTACGAGCGCTTCGAGGAGCCGCTGCTGGAAAGCATGATGCGCAAATTCGATACCGAGGCGCTGCGCAACGCTTCGGGCGACGTCTTCGGCCGTATCTATGAATACTTCCTCGCCGAATTCTCGAAGCAGGGCGCGCATGACAATGGCGAGTTCTTCACGCCGCCTTCCATTGTCCAGACCATCGTTAACGTTATCGAGCCGGACCATGGCATCGTCTTTGACCCCGCCTGCGGTTCGGGCGGCATGTTCGTGCAATCCAGCCACTTCATCGAGGAAGAAGGGCAGGACACGATGAAGCGCGTCACCTTCTACGGGCACGAGAAGAACGAGACGACAGCCAAGCTCGCCCAGATCAACCTCGCCGTCCACGGTCTGCAAGGCGCGATCCGGGCCGGGAACGAAGCGATCACCTATTACAAGGACCCGCACGAACTGGTCGGCAAGTGCGACTTCGTTATGGCCAACCCGCCCTTCAACGTAGACGAGGTGGACGCCGAGAAGGTGAAGGGCGATGCCCGCCTCCCCTTCGGCCTGCCGGGTGTCAACAAAGCCAAGAAGGTCTCAAACGCCAACTACCTGTGGATGTCCTATTTCTACAGCTATCTGAACGACAACGGACGCGCCGGTGTGGTCATGTCCTCGCAGGCGTCCAGCGCCGGGCGGGACGAGGCAGTCGTACGCCAAAAGCTGGTCGAGACCGGCGCCGTGGACGTGATGATCGATGTCCGCGGCAACTTCTTCTACACCCGCACCGTGCCCTGCCAGCTGTGGTTCTTCGACCGGGCGAAGGAGCGCGACGAGATGCGGCGGGACCATGTGCTGATGCTCGATGCGCGCAACATTTTCAGCAAGGTCTCGCGGGCCATCTGTGACTTCAACCCCGAGCAGCAAAAAAACATCGCCGCCATCGTCTGGCTCTATCGCGGGCAGACGGATCGTTTCCTGAAGCTGGTGGAGCGTTACCTGTTGCAAGCCATCGCCGACGGCGAGGCGACGGCGGACCCGCTCGCCGCATATCAGCTGACGTTGGGCACGCTGGTTGATCTGGCGCAACCTTTCGCGACCGAAAAACGCGAGCCGGATCCGCTGGCCGAGACGTGGGCGGAACTGACAGCCGCACGGGTGACGCTGGATGAGGACATCAAGCTGTTCGGGGAGGAAGTTGTGGCGCGGGCGCAAGCATGGGCCGGTGTGACGCTGGACAATGCCGGGTTGAACGCGGCGCGCGAAGGACTGCACGACATGGCCGACCGCTGCCGGGATCTGACCAAGCAGATTGATCTGGCGGCAAAGCTGGCGGGACGGGCTGTCGATACGGCAATCAAGGAGCTGGAGGCGCGCGACTCCGACCTTTGGGGCAATGTGGAGGTGAACAAGGCACGCAAGGCGCTGGAGGGCGCGCGAGCTAAAGCCGTGGAAGCGCTGCGGAGCCCGCGATATTTCGTGAAGCAGGCCGACTGGTTGCAGGAACGCTTCCCCAAGGCCGAACTGCGTGACGTGGAGGGGCTGGTCAAACTCGTGGATCGAGCGGAGATCGCGGCCCATGACTGGAGCCTGACGCCCGGCCGCTATGTCGGCGTAGCGCCAGAACAGGTGGACGAAGATTTCGATTTTGAAGAGGCGCTACGGTCGATCCACATCGACCTGAAGGGCTTGAACGAAGAGGCCGAAGCGCTGGCGGCGCGGGTCGCCCGGAACTTTGAGGAGTTGGGGGCGTGAGTTGGGCGAGCGCAAAGATCGGCGATATTGCCGAGGTGGTCACAAAAGGGACCACACCAACTACCTACGGCATGCCGTTCACTGACTCTGGCGTGAACTTCATAAAGGCGGAAGCACTCAACGGCGATACATCGCTTGATCGATCCGGGTTTACCTTCGTCTCCGAAAGCACACACGAAAAACTCAAACGCTCAATCCTCAACGAGCATGACGTCCTTTTGACAATCGCTGGGGCACAAGTTGGCCGTTGTGGCTTTGTGCGCGCTGCGCATCTCCCTGCAAATACCAACCAAGCTGTCGGAATTGTCCGCGTCAAACGCGAGTGCGCGCACCCAGCATTTGTCTATTACTACTTCAAAAACCCTTTAACCTTCCAGAAGTTCCAAGGCCTCGGCGGTCAGGCCGCGCAGCCGAACATCAATCTGACCATGCTCAAGGGCGTTGAATTGCCCCTTCCGGACATTCGCACTCAAGATGCCATTGTCGAAATCCTCTCTGCCTACGACGACCTGATCGAGACCAACCGGCGGCGGATCGCGCTGTTGGAGGAGGCGGCGAGGATGCTCTACCGCGAGTGGTTCGTCTACTTCCGCTTCCCTAGCCACGAACACATCAAAATCACCGACGGCCTCCCCGAAGGCTGGGAGCGGCGCACACTTGACAAGATTGCAGAGAACAACTGCGAGAGCTACCGCGCTAAGGAACTGCCCGAGGAGATCGACTACATCGACATTTCGTCGGTAGCGCATGGCAGCGTCGTCTCGAAAACCCGAATGCCTGCGGTTGAGGCACCGGGCCGCGCGCGCCGAAAGGTTAGGGACGGCGACGTTATCTGGTCAAACGTGAGGCCGAACTTGCGGGCCTATGCGCTGATCCTCGATCCCGATGATCTCGACGTGGTCTCGACTGGCTTCACGGTTCTTTCGGCATCACTGGTGCCGTTCAGTTGGCTCTATATGTTTGTCACCACAGACAGTTTCGTCGGTCATTTGATCAACCACGCAACCGGCGTGGGTTATCCGGCGGTGCGTTCCGACGACTTCGAGCGAGCAGAGGTGCTACTGCCGCCGAAGGCACTGCTCGATCACTTCCACGAAGCGACGGAGCCGAACTTAAGACTCATCAGGAAGCTCGATCAACAGAACCAGAAACTCGCCCAGGCACGCGATCTCCTCCTCCCACGCCTGATGAACGGAGAGATCGCAGTATGACGGATCATGATTATGGCGACCTGGCAGGCGCAGGCTTTGGAGATTTCGAACTCAGCAATCTGGATCAGGCGTTGTTCTTGATCCAAGAGTATGACCTAGAAGCGCAACTCATCGCCATCAGAGGTGTGCTGAGCCAGAACCGCGCGGCGAGACAACTGGTGATCGAAGATATCGAGGCGCTCAACGAGCAGATGCGCAATCGCACGGGCGGCGATGATGAATACCATATGCATATGGAGAACCACTGGGCCGACACGTTACACGGAACGGTGTTCCAGGATGCCGCCCACAGCATGTCTGCCGTGGGCATGCTGGCGCCATTTGTCGAGTCGCTTTTCGTTTCGATCTTCTCGGGCCTGCGAACCCGCCAACAGCACGACGACGACAATCACCGCACCAGAGGCGTCCGTCGTGCCAGGTCGGAAACTGACTTCTGGGACCCGCATTTCGTGTTCGACAAAAAGGTCCGGCGAAAAGACCTTGTGGCAGGGATAGGCCAACTGTCGGCGTCGGTCGGGCTGGCCCCATTCCTCCCTGCAAACTGTGACAAGGCACTTACAGCGCTGTTCGCCTATCGCAACAAGATGTTTCACAACGGCTTCGAATGGCCGATGGAAGAGCGCCATAAATTCGGAAAGCGCATTGAGAATGAAGCCTGGCCCGAGGGATGGTTTACGCAGTCAAACACTGGTGGAGAGCCTTGGATCTTCTATATGAGTGATGACTTCATCAAGCATTGCCTCAAAATGATTGACCAGGTGCTTCATGGGGTTGGAGAATACCTTGAGCAAGGCAGATCAGAGCAGACTTGATGTGATCTGCCTTTAAGGAGGCAATGTATGGCTCGGCAAATTTGGTTCCATATTTGTCGGAGCGTTCATTCGCCAAGCGCTAAACGGTATGGAGCCAACGTGCGACCCACACACGTATCTGATGAACGGTGAATTCGGTAGGCCGCCAAGGGAGCATCAAAGACCATGGATGAAGCGCTTCTGCGTGAGATTTCAGAAAAATATCTTATCCCGTTCTTTTCAGGAGCGACACTGGAAGACGCTTCTGTGCCGTCGGCGTCGCGGCAGCAAACCGTTGCATTCAACACCCCGCAGATCATTGAGTTCAAGGTGCACCAAGGTGATGAGTACCGGCTCCAGGTCCGCCGTCATCACCCTTTTGCAAAAAAGTCTGATCCAGCCCGCGAGACTCAGGTCATTGATGCGTTCGTCAGCATTCTCGCCGGTATGTCGGAGGAATTGACAGGAGCCCATAAAGACGACCTGCTTTCCACGTTCCAGCGAAGGGTTGTGGCCCGCGCCGTTGCCGACCTTGGCCAAGAGACAAAGCTAGTGACTGTCATCGACCAAGTGGCCCTTTGGTCTACCCGGCTGTACGAAGGTGCCCCAATCGCTAGCGCTATCGGCATCGACCCTGCTGTAACTGGCTCCTCAACACTTCAATTGACCGAAATTTCTGAGGAAGATTTCTGCGCCGTTCTTTCAAATGGTTTCGATACACTTTTGACGTTTGATGCAGATCTCAAGCTGGCTAACCACCTTGTTTTAGAGCCCACTTCGGCGGAAACTGGATTTTGCCCATGGCGTCATTCTGCGATTGCAAAATGGACTCAGGAGGACGCAAAACGAATAGCGGTTGTTCTCAACCGCCTTGGGGAGATTCTTGTATTCCGCCAAGGACAATTGCTCTTTGCTAGGCGGAGTGGCAATTGGCACTTTCTCACTCACGCTCCGGTCATTCGCCAGATGGGTCTGCCACAGAAGGAGAGCATCCGGCAGGCTATCTATGAGACAGCGCTGGATGCTTCCTTTGCTCGAACCGGCGCCTGCATCGGAGTCGTGGGATCTGGAGCCAGCAATGATTGGCAGAAGACCGTGGACGAAGCCGACCGGCTTGCTGGTGGCCTGTCGAAAAAGGCCCAGGCAATTAATCTGATAGTGGGCGGACGTAATTTTGAGGATCTTCCGCGCACATTACGGCAAGAACTTGCCGCGATCGACGGAGCGACCGTGATCAATCATAAGGGCGAAATTTTAGCTGTCGGCGCCATCCTAAAAATCGAAGGAGGAAGCACAGGGGGTGGGCGTACTGCCGCAGCTCGGCAGCTCGGAAAGCTTGGTCTGGGGATGAAGGTCTCTCAGGATGGAGGCATATCGGCTTACAGACAATCCTGGGCTAAAAATGAGACGGTGAAAGACGCCTTTACGGTCATGTGAGTATTGGGGTTATGAGATGGCCGCTACGGGCATTAACAGCGAGGATAGATTGGTTCAGGCGACTTTCGCTGAGCATCTGGAGCAAGTGCTCGGCTGGGACAATGTCTATGCCTTCAATACCGAAACATTCGGCCCGGACGGCACCTTGGGACGAAAGGACACGACCGAAGCGGTTCTGACCCGTGATCTGCGTACGGCGCTGGAGCGTCTGAACCCCGACTTACCCGCCCCGGCCATCGATGACGCGATCCGCGCGCTGACTGTCTATGACGTTAGCCGGTCCATGGTGCAGCACAATCGCGACTTCTACCGGATGATCCAGGGCGGGGTGCCCATCACCTATCTAGACGCTGAGGGCCGTCGGAAATCTGCGCGCGCGCGCGTCATTGACTTTGACAATGCACCCGGCGCCAACCGCTTCCTCGCCGTGCGCGAGTTGAAGCTGACCGGCATAAGGACGCCAAACTACAACCGGCGGGCTGACCTCGTCTGCTTTGTCAACGGTTTGCCGCTGGTCTTCATCGAGCTTAAGGCGGTTTACAAAAACATCCGGGCCGGGTTCGACAGCAATTTGCGCGACTATATGGACGAGCACGTCATCGCGCACGCTTTCCACCACAATGCCTTTCTGATCGTCTCAAACGGCGATAGTGCCCGCTACGGGTCGATCACCAGCGAATGGGAACATTTCAACGAGTGGAAGCGGCTGGATGAGGACGATGCAGGCAGCGTCGATGCGGAACGGCTGCTGAACGGCATGCTTGCGCATGACCGGCTGCTCGATCTTGTCGAGAATTTCATCCTGTTCGACGAGAGCAAGGCCGGCACTGCGCGCAAGGTTGTAGCTCGCAACCATCAACTTCTAGGCGTGAACCGGGCAGTAGCCTCAGTAGCGCGACAGGAGGCCATCAAGGCAGATATCCCGCCTGAAGAGCGTCTGATGCATCGCGTGGTCGAACTGCCGCTGGAACGCAAGCCATCATCCAAGAAGAAGAAGGACGTCCAGCTATCGGCCAACGCGGCCGCTGCCCTTCCGTCATTCATCCCCGAAGGTCCGGTCGACATCATCGAAAGGGCGCACCCTGATCTTGGCCGGTTGGGCGTTTTTTGGCACACGCAAGGGAGCGGCAAATCTTATTCCATGGCGTTCTTTACCGAGAAAGTGCGGCGCAAGATTCCAGGCAACTTCACGTTTCTTCTGATGACCGACAGGAACGACCTGGACAGCCAGATCTACAAGACTTTCGTCGGCTGCGGTATTGCCGGAAACAAGCCTCCGCGGGCGGCATCAGGCGATGATCTGGAGCGAATTCTCAAGGAGAACCACCAGTACGTCTTCAGTCTGATTCACAAGTTCAACAAAAATGTGAACCCGGAGAAGCCCTACAGCGAGCGCGATGACATCATCGTGATCTCTGACGAAGCGCACCGCACGCAGGCTGGGAGGCTCGCGCGCAACATGCGCCTGGCACTGCCCAACGCCGCCTTTATCGGTTTCACCGGGACTCCTCTATTCAAGCAGGACCAGATCACCAAACGCATCTTCGGAGATTACGTCTCGCGCTATGATTTCAAGCGGTCGGAAGAGGACGGCGCTACCGTCAAACTTGTTTACGAGAACCGAGGTGAGAAGCTAGGCGTCGCCAGAGCCGACCTGAATGACCGGATCGCCGAGAAGATAGAGGAAACAGAACTTAACCCCGACCAGGCAGCGCTGCTCGATAAGCTTCTGGGTAAGGACTACGAAGTCATCACAGCCGATGAGCGGCTTGATAAGATTGCGGCCGACTTCGTCGAGCACTGCGCGACGCGATGGGAATCCGGTAAGTCTCTATTTGTGTGCATCGACAAGATTACCTGCGCACGGATGCACCAGATGATCATCCCGCGCTGGCGCGCAAAGGCGGCGGCGGTTCGGGCGACGGCCGAACAGAAGCAGGCAGAAGCTGAATCCGCTGCTGACGAGACCCGGCGCGCCGTACTCTTGGAGCAAGCTCAAAAGCTGTCAGCGCAGGCTGATTGGCTTGATGAGACGATCGTTGAGATCATCATCAGTGAAGCCCAGAACGAGGTCGCCGAGTTCAAAAAATGGGGGTTCGATATCATCCCACATCGCTCCTTGATGAAGAGGGGCTTTGATACGGAGAAAGGCGAGCGGGTGGATGTCGAGACTGCTTTTAAAAATCCAAAGCATCCATTCCGTGTCGCGATCGTCTGTGCAATGTGGCTGACAGGCTTTGATGTTGAATGTCTGTCGACGCTCTACATCGACAAACCCATGAAGGCGCACACGCTGATGCAGGCCATCGCCCGCGCGAACAGGGTTTATCCTGGCAAGGACTTCGGCCTTATCGTCGACTACAATGGAATGCTTGCTAGTTTGCGAGCAGCACTGGCTCAATATGCGCTGGGCGATGATGGCTCAAGCGGTGAGGACATCATCGCACCCATTGAGGAGCGCGTGCAGGCCTTGCTCGAAGCCGTGGAGGCCTCTGAGGCACATCTGCGTGGCCTTGGATTCGATCTGGCGTCGCTGCTTGGATCAAAGGGATTTGCGCGCATAAAGGGGCTGAAAGACGCCGTGGAAGCTGTCTATTCGACAGATGAAGCGAAGCGCCGCTTTGAGATCATAGCGCGTCAGGTATTCATCCGATTCAAAGCATTGCTGATGGAACCGAGCGCATTGGCATACGCTGAGCGGCACGACGACATTGAGGCCATTTACAAGAAGTTGACCGAGCGCCGCGACACGGCTGATGTGACGGCGCTGCTGAAGGAATTGCATCGGATCATCAACGAATCCATCCGCACACAAGCACCTGGCGATGACCAAGCCGAGGGTCTTACCTTCGATTTAAGTCAGATCGACCTTGAGAAACTGCGCGACGAGTTCGCAAAGAAAGTCAGGCGCAAAGCGACAGCGCTACAAGATATCCGCGAGATCGTCGAACAGAAACTAGTCCAGATGCTGGCTCGAAACCCGACCCGCATGGACTACCAGATTAAGTACGAGCAGATAGTTGCCGAATATAACCGCGAGAAAGACCGAGCCACGGTCGAAGAGACTTTCCGGCGCCTAACCGAACTCATGGCTGAATTGGACGCGGAGACAAAACGCGCCGTTGAAGAAGGTCTCACCGAGGACGAACTGGCTCTCTTCGATTTACTCAAGAAGGACAGCCTCAGCAAGGCGAACCGCGAGCGCATCAAACAGGCAAGCCGGGATCTACTGGCATCAATTACCGCACGCTTGTCCGAGCTTGACCGATTCTGGGAGAAAGAAGAGACCAAGGCAGACATTGAGGTTTTAATCCTCAACGCCGTTCACACAAACCTGCCTACACCGCCCTTCACTGCGGACGAGAAGAAAGCTTTGGCCAAAGCCGTGTATTCGCACGTTTTGCAGCAGTCGATGTCCGACAGATGGGCGAAAGCTGCTTAGATAGCGAGTTCAAAATCTCCGAGAAGCCGCTTCCAAAGGCGTTCTAAGAACGCCTTGATCAGATGGTAGGACACCGGCCGACGCGGATTAACTGTCGCGCGACAGTATTACTTTCGAGTTGGTTTTCGCTGATTCAGTAGCTGAGGAGCTTGGGCATGATCGCTGCACCATCTTATGATCATATTGACAGAATTCTGAACGAGGAAGAACTCACGTCTGGCCGCAGATTTTCTTTAGGGATACCCAAGGAGACCGGAACTGTTGGGTTCATTCTTTTTGATCAAAACTTCAGTCGATACCCCATCACGGATTTGGTCGCAAATTTGGATATGCTTCATATCTACTCAGGTACCGATATTCATTTCTTTCTCTGTGGCGTTTCGCAGTTTGGACCGAGTGAAAGCGGAGCACGGGAGCTCGGTGAGTTGAATGGCGTGACGCTCTACCATAACGCTGAGGCCGCTTACTCGTTCGTGAAAGCCTTTGAGCGTGAGATTCCGGGCTGGAACTATGATCTGGGGTTTGAGCTTGTTCTCGTCGATGTAGTTGAAAACAATCACATTAGAACACTTGATTTCAACTCCTCCGTTTTCTTTAAAGTCGAAGAGCTCATCAAGGTTGGCATAATTGAAAGACCTTCCGAACTATTCAATAAGCTCGTGAAATTCGCTCGTGACGGAAATTTGTCAAATGCGGCCGCATTTAGGGATGAGCTAGAAAGGGTGTTTGGGATCAACTGGCTGAAGGGGCTGATCTTGGCGATGTTTCCCAAATCGGTCGGGAGGTTGGCGCGAACGAAGGCTGTGCTTGGTGGGAGCGCTTCGTTACCGGAATAGCGCATCAACCCAAGGAGCGTTTTCATGGAGGATTTAGAGATCAGGCTTGCCGCTATCGAGGCGGCACTTCGCATTGTCTGAAGGCACCTTGACGTGACTGACCCTGACTGGGTGTTGGGTGCCACCGATCGGGGCGCGTTTTAGACTGAGACTGTCTTTGCGGCGCGTGATAACGTTGTCGCATACCCTGACAGCACCGGGCTCGTGGAGAGCTTTGAGATACGGCTGCGGGTAATTGCTGGACCTGTAACGGAGTGTCACCGTGCGCCCAGTTACACTGAAACTACACGGCAACCAAAGAGCGCATTAGGCTCACGACAACTAACCCATTGAAAACAATGGTGCCCGGGGGCGGGATCGAACCACCGACACTGCGATTTTCAGTCGCATGCTCTACCAACTGAGCTACCCGGGCGAACCTGGCAAAGGGGTGTGATCGCACATGATGATCAGACCTGTTTTCCGCGTGAGGCGGAGCCGGTTGGAAACCGGAGCCAAGGCGGCGGTTTATAGGCAAATCCTGCGGTTAAGTCCAGTCATCGTGGCGCGATTTTGAGATCGTCTTCGGCGGATGGGTCTGGTGGCCGCGTGGCGGCCTCGCGGCGGCCCAATGGCACATTTGTGCAGGCTAGTGCTTGGTCTCGGATTCGCTTTGAGCAGCGGCCATATCCCACTCATCGGGCGGCTCGACGGCGGGAATGGCGTAATGGCCGCCCAGCCAGCGGTTGAGGTCCACATCGGCGCAGCGCTTGGAGCAGAACGGGCGGTACTCCGCCACCATCGGCTTGCTGCAATTGGTGCATTTGGCTTTGGATTGAGACACGAACCAGACCCTCACCTTCAGGCCATCACCGCGACGTCGATGTGGTGGCGGCGGGCGCCTTCGACAGCGGTGAGTGTGACATCCACACCCAGACGGGCGCGCAGTTGCGGCATCAGGCCTGAATCTTCCAGCCAGGTGACAATGTCCGGCGCTGTATGAAGCGACAGGGGCTGGCCGGGATTTTCGGTGGCCGCCGCTTCCGCTGCCCGCAGGGCTTCATAGGCCACAGTGGCGCGGGTCTTGTTGGGATCGCGGCGCACGGGGTCGAGTAGCAGACGGTCCAGCGGTTCGCGGACGCGCTTGCGGGTCATCTCGACGGTGGAAAACTCCGTCATCGGAAGAATTTGCGTGGGCGTGCGATCACCCTCAAAGCCTGCTTCCAGGCGGGCCACGACTTCTTCCTTGTGGGCGTCTTCGGCCAGATGAATGAAGTCGATGATGACAAGGCCGCCGACACCGCGCAGGCGCACCTGGCTGGCAATGGCGTCCGCTGCTTCCATGTTGATGCGGTGACTGGTCTGCTCAAGATTGGTTGACGCTGTAAAGCTGCCAGAGTTCACATCCACCGCCGTCAGTGCTTCAGTGCGCTCGACCGTGATCCAGCCACCGGACGGCAGATCCACGCGGGAGGACAGGGCTGTTTCAATTTCAGCGTCGACGCCATGCTCGGCGAAGAGCGGCTTGCGGCTGGTGTGGTGCTTCAGGCGATCTGCATAGCCGGGCATCACCGCGTCGCAATAGGCGCGGGCTTTGACGAAGGCATCCGCATCGTCGATCAGCACGGCCTTGGTGTCTTCGTTCAGGTGGTCCCGCAGCACGCGCTGCACGGGCCCTAGTTCCTTGAACACGGTGGCCGGGCCGTTCATGCCCTTGGCGCGCTCTTTGACCTCGCGCCAGGTTTCCAGCACGTGGCGGGCATCACGTTCCACCGCGGCTTCATCAGCCTGCAGCGCTGCGGTTCGGACGATCCAGCCGGCCTTGGCGAGATCATCGCCGGTTTCGCTTGCGGCAACATCGGCGCCGACACGCTCGACCAGTTCGGTCAGGCGGGCGCGATCGTCTTCATCTTCAATGCGGCGCGACAGGGCGACGCCGGGCTGATGGGGGACGAGCACGAGGAGGCGACCGGGGATGGTGACATTGGCGGACAGGCGCGGGCCTTTATCGCCGATTGGGTCCTTGAGGACCTGTACCAGCACCTTTTCGCCTTCGCGGACGCAATCATTGATGCGGGGCATTTTTCCTGCGTCGCGCAGCCCCATGAGTTCGCACAGACATTGCGCTTCGCGGACGCCGAGGAAGCCGGACCGCGGCAGACCAATATCAACAAAGGCCGCCTGCATGCCCGGGAGCACGCGCTCCACACGGCCGATCATGAGATTGCCGACGAGGCTGGCACCAGTTGTGCCACCCGAGCAGGGCCCGTGGGCGCTGTCATCAACGCTGCGTTCGATCACCAGATCGCGCAGCATGCCGTCGTCAACGAGCGCAACGCGCGTTTCGCCGATACCGACATTGATGAGAATTTCGTCGCTCATGGAAGGTCTAAGACTCACGAATATGTTTCAACCCAAGTCTAGGCTGCAATTAAGGCAAAATACCAGTCAGGGCAGGTCAGGTGGCGGATTGGGCGGCGGATTAGTCGCTGGAGGACGCTACGTAACCGGCACCGTTGAGCATATTGACCGTTTCAGCCAGCGGCAGACCGACAATCGCCGTATAGGAGCCTGAGATCGACGGAATAAAGGCCGATGCGCGGCCCTGAATGGCGTAGCCACCTGCCTTACCCTGCCACTCGCCGGACGACAGATACGACGCAAGTTCCATGTCGCTAAGGCGCTTCATGTGGACCCGCGCCTCAACCACCTGGGCTGAAACCCTGCCTCCTGGGGCGACAAGGCAGACGCCGGTGAACACCCGGTGCGCGCGTCCGGACAAAAGCTCAAGACATTGTCGAGCGGACGCTTCGTCTTCGGTCTTGGGGAGAATGCGCCGTCCAACGCCCACCACCGTGTCGGCTGCAAGTACGAAGGCATCCGGGTGACGGACAGCGACGGCCTGTGCCTTGTCACGGGCCAGGCGCAGGGCATGGGGGCGCGGCAGCTCGCTTCTGGCCGGGGTCTCGTCAATGTCTGCGGGGTCTACGCTATCCGGGACGATGCCGGCCTGCGCGAGCAGATCAAGGCGGCGCGGCGATGCGCTTGCCAGCACCAGCTTCGCTGTCTTTGGGGAGGCACGCATGGTCGTGCCCTCGCTCTTACTTGTAGCGATAGGTGATGCGGCCCTTGGTGAGATCGTAGGGCGTCATTTCAACCAGCACCTTGTCGCCGGCCAGCACGCGGATGCGGTTCTTGCGCATCTTGCCTGCGGTGTGGGCGATGATCTGATGTTCGTTCTCAAGCTCCACCCGGAAGGTGGCGTTGGGGAGCAGTTCGACGACTGTTCCTGGAAACTCGAGTAGTTCTTCTTTTGCCATTATGGCCTTTCCAGCGTCTCAACAGATTGGACAGGCGGAACGCACACCAGATGCGGCACTCAACGCGTATGTCCGTGAATTGGGCCGGAGAATGGGCATTCGGGCCGGCAAAATCAAGACGGCAGCATAATCAAGCGGCAGAACCATTGACGCGACTCAAATGTTCACTCAATGTTCTCATCAAACGAGGGAGAAAAGTGATGCAGGGAAGTTGCTGCTGCGGTGCCGTAAAATTTGAGCTGACCGCGCCGCCATCCATGATGGGCACGTGCCATTGCTCGCGCTGCCGCAAGGTTGGGGCGGGCTCGCTGGTGTTCGTCAAGAAAGACGACATCAAGTGGATTTCCGGCCGCGATCAGATTGCGACCTATGAGCCGTCGCCGCCGTACAAATATGCGCGCTGTTTCTGCAAGGTCTGCGGCACATCGCTGGGGGAAATCCTGTCCGACGAAAACAGCTTCCCGATCAATGCCCATGTGCTCGACGAGGACCCGGGCGTCCGCAACCAGTTTCATGAGTTCGTGGCGGAGAAGCCTGCCTGGTACGACATCTGTGATGACGCCAAGCAGTTTGAGGCGCATCCTGTTCAGGCTTAGGCAGTTCAGTCCTAAGTAGGTTTAGCCGCTTGGTGCCGCTCGCCAGCCGAACCGCTCCTTGATGCGGGCCATCAGGGCATCGCGGACTTCGCGATAGGCGTTGAGGCGCTGCTCGCGAGACCCTTCCACCAGGGTGGGGTCGTGGGTTGGCCAATACTCGACGTCGGCTGCCATGGCGCGGGTCATGTCGACGGCGCTGTGCTGGGCCTGCGGTGTCAGGGACACGATGAGATCAAAGCTCGTGTCTTCCAGTTCATCAAAGCTGCGCGGTTTGTGCTTGGTGAGGTCGATGCCCAGTTCATCCATCACGACGATGACGAAGGGGTCCACCTCCCCTGCCCGCACACCGACCGAATCCACATAGACATGACGGCCATAGAGCAGCTGCATGATGCCTTCCGCCATGGGTGAGCGGACGGCGTTCTGGCTGCAGGCAAACAGGATTGCGTCTGGCAGGTCTTCGCCATTGGGGCCCCGCATGGTGCCCTAGCCCTTCATGTGCAGAACACAGATGAGCGTGAAGAGACGGCGTGAGGTGTCATGGTCGATGGTGATCTTGCCGTCGAGCCGGGCCGTCAGAAGCTCTGCCCCTTCATTGTGCAGGCCGCGACGTCCCATATCGATGGACTCGATCTTGGACGGCGACGCTGACCGAATGGCTTCGTAGTAGCTTTCGCAGATCAGGAAGTAGTCCTTGATGATCTTGCGGAACGGCGACAGGGACAAAATGACCTTGCCGTGGGGCTCTTCGGCCTCATCGCGGATGTCGAACACCAGCCGGTTTTCCTCGATGGCGAGATGCAGATTGTAGGGCCCGCCTTCGCTGCCAACGGGGGCAAAGGTATTGTCTTCCAGCAGATCGAAGATCGCGACCTTGCGCTCATGCTCGATCTCCGGCGTCCGCCGCACGACGCTGGCCTCGTCGAGCACGATAGATGCGATCCGCTTGGTCGGATCGGGCGTCTGCTCGGATGTGGGTTCGTCAGTCATGGAAGGACCAGGAGATGAGAGTGCGGGGGCAGTCTATGGGTTTGGCGGCGGTGTTCCTAGGGCACGGAGTCGGGAAACAGCCAGCTGTTGAATGGATTGTCCGGTTAAACCGGACAATGGCGTTTCTTTTGTCGACCGAACTCAAAATTCTCCGCCACCCTCCGGCTTGACCGGAGAGTCCATTATGCCGCGCTACCTGTTCAAGCGGATCGACACTGAGCGACCGTGGGCTTCAAGCCCTTCCGCATCTGCAAGCGCCACCGCTGCCGGACCAATACGGCCCAGGCTATCCGCATCGCATTTCACCAGCGACGTACGCTTCATGAAGTCGAGCACGGACAGGCCGGATGAGAATCGGGCGGAGCGGGCCGTTGGCAGCACGTGGTTGGTGCCAGCCACATAGTCGCCCACCGCCTCAGGCGTATAGCGGCCCAGGAAAATGGCCCCCGCGTGACGCACCTTGTCGGCCAGCGGTTCAGGATCGGCGACGGCCAATTCCAGGTGTTCCGGGGCCAGACGATTTACCAGCGGAATCGCATCATCGAGCGATGGCACGGTGATGATGGCCCCATAGTCGTGCCAGCTGGCGGAGGCCGTGTTCTCGCGTGACAGCTGCTTGAGCTGACTGGCAACAGCTTGTGCCACATCATCCGCACACTGCACATTGTCCGTAATCAGGATCGACTGGGACGAGGGATCATGCTCGGCCTGACTGAGCAGGTCAGCCGCAATCCAGGCGGGATCATTTTCGCCGTCGGCGACGACAAGAATTTCTGAGGGACCGGCGATCATGTCGATGCCGACGGTGCCGAAGACCTGACGCTTGGCAGCAGCCACATAGGCGTTGCCGGGGCCGACGATCTTATCAACCGGCGCGATGGTGTTTGTGCCATAGGCGAGTGCGGCGACGGCCTGGGCCCCGCCGATGCGATAGACCTCGGTGACACCTGCCAGCTTGGCGGCGGCAAGCACGAGCGGGTTCTCGATGCCATCGGGCGTCGGCACCACCATAACGACGCGCTCCACACCGGCGACGCGGGCGGGAATGGCGTTCATCAGGACGGATGACGGATAGGCTGCCGTGCCGCCGGGCACATACAGACCAGCCGCATCGACGGCAGACCAGCGGTGACCCAGCTCTACGCCTGCTTCATCGGTGAAGCGCATGGATTCGGGAAGTTGTTTGGCGTGGAAGGCCTCGATGCGATCCGCGGCGAGTTTGAGGGCATCAAGGGTTTCGGTCGACACATTCGCGGCAGCAGCGTCGAGGCGCTCCTGCGGGATGCGCAGGTCGTCCGCGCCTTTCAGCGACAGCCGGTCAAACTTGTTGGTCAGATCAATGACAGCCTGATCGCCGCGCGCCTGCACATCCGCGATGATGGCAGCAACGTCGTTGTTGACGTCCACTGCCGTCTCCCGCTTGGCGGTGAGCAGCTCGGCAAACTGTGCTTCAAAATCGGCACTGCGCGCATCGAGGCGTCTTGGTTCTGAGCGCTGGGGCTGAGATCGTCCGGTCATGTCATCACTTGGTATTGAGGGGCGCTTGCAAGCGCGGGTCAGGCGTCCAGATCGTGTTCGGGCTTGGATGTGGTTTCCCACGGCTGCCCGATATCGGTCAAATGGCCCTCAAGGCACTCCACGTCCAGTGCAATCGTCCCGCCGCCGGCAAAATCAAATGTGATCGTGCCCGCCGGGTCCTCGTCACCGCCGGTCTTTTCAAACCGGATGGCGAGCAACTCCACCACCGCGTCCTTGGCCTCAAGGCGGATATTCTGGGAGCGGACGGCCAGCACATCATCGAAATGCACGCCCGCACGGATGCGCGAATGACGCTTTGGGCCCAGCTTGGAAGTGCCCTCAGCTTCCCAACGGAAGCGGTTGAAGACGCCTGCAAACCGCCGCCGCTTCTTTTCATAGGCAAAGTCGCCCACCGCCGTCACCGCATCCTGAAGATGGGCGGACAGCACGGCGAGGTCTTGCTCGTCTTCTATGCGTAGCAGAAGCGGTTTCATGATTTATCCGGGCAACTATCCAGGAAGGCGTGAGATATCAGCACCGCAGGCGGAGAGCTTGTCTTCGAGACGCTCAAAGCCGCGATCCAGATGGTAGACGCGAGAGATAGTTGTTTCGCCCTCCGCTGCCAAGCCCGCAATCACCAGCGACACGGATGCCCGCAGATCCGTTGCCATGACCGGTGCACCGCGCAGGGCTTTGACGCCGGAGACAATCGCCCGGTCGCCATGCAGGGACACGAGCGCACCGAGACGGGCCAGCTCCTGCACATGCATGAAGCGGTTTTCAAAAATCGTTTCGGTCATCTGGGCATTGCCGTCGGCCATGGTCATCAGGGCCATGAACTGGGCCTGCAGGTCCGTGGGGAAGGCAGGGTATGGCTGGGTCACAATGTCCACCGGCGTCAGCGGCGTGCCGGAGCGGGTGATGCGAATGCCCTTGTCCGTGTGGTCCACGGTGACGCCTGCAGCTGACAGGGCCTGCAGCGCTGCTTCAAACAAAGCGGGGTCTGCGCCCGTCAGCGTAACATCGCCGCCGGTCATGCCTGCGGCCATGGCGTAGGTGCCAGCTTCGATCCGGTCACAGATCACCGCCACTTCAGCACCGTGCAGCTTGTCCACACCGGTGATGCGCAGGGTGGAGGTGCCGATGCCGTCGATCTTGGCGCCCATGGCGACGAGACACTCGGCAAGATTGGTGATTTCAGGTTCGCGGGCGGCGTTCTCAATCACGGTTTCGCCCTTGGCGAGAACAGCGGCCATGAGCACATTGTGGGTCGCCCCAACGGAAGGCATGGAGAAGCGGATTTCAGCGCCCTTAAGACCGCCCTTGGTGCTGGCGATCACGTAGCCCTTGTCGAGCTCGATGTTGGCGCCGAGTTTTTCCAGACCCTGAAGGTGCAGGTCTACCGGGCGGGTGCCGATGGCACAGCCGCCGGGAAGCGATACGTCCGCTTCGCCACAACGGCCCAGCAACGGACCCAGCACCCAGAAGCTGGCGCGCATGCGCGACACCAGTTCGTAGTCGGCGTGGGTGCTTTCGATTTTCTTTGCGGTCAAACGCAGCGTGCGTCCGCCGGGCCGGTATTTGGTGTCCGGGCCAAAGCCTGCCAGGCGCTTGGCCTGATCGGCGCCCAGAGACAGGCGGCCTTCGGTGCGGCTCGTCAACGTTTCCCACTCGCCGCTGGAATTCATCACGTCTATCTCGACGCCCAGCTCCGCCAAGAGGCGCGCAAGGGTGGCGATGTCGGTCAGGCGCGGAAGATTGGTCAGCACCAGCGGCTCATCGGTGAGCAGGCTGGCGATCATCAGCGGCAGGGCGGCATTTTTTGCGCCGGAAATGGGAATGGTCCCATTCAGCTCATAGCCGCCGGTAAGCCTGATCCTGTCCATGACACGTCCTTGCGGAAAGAAGAGAAGGGGCGATGTGCCGTGGGAATACGGCACGGGTGAGGCGCAAAGCTTAACCACACGCTTGACCGCAAGCTTATCCGCTGGGTCTTGCTGTCCGGTTAGCGCCCTGCCTGTCAGTCCTGTTTTGTGGGCGACCTGTCTGCCTCGGCGCCGGCTTCGGCAGCACGGGCCTTGGCCTGCTGTTTGCGGCGCTGAAGATTGGCCTTCAGGGCCGCTGCCTGGCGGGCCTGACGGTCCGCAAAGTCGTTGCCGTGGCGCGTATTGGGCGCACCGGGCTCGCGGCCGCTGGCACGGGTCTTTGATTTCATCACCATTTGGGTGTGTCCTGACGGTTCTGCCCCGTAAGTTTCCCCCTCATGTGAGCAGGGTCGGGGCTGGATTGCGCGCGATCCTGCAAATGTGACCGGGTCCGGTCAAGGGGGGATCAGCCAGACCCATGCGCATGGCTTTCATACCCTCCAGACGACGGGCCCGCCGATTGTGGAAAAGCCCTATTGCAGCGCGAAACACCTTATGGCAGTTTCCGGCCTCCTTTGGGGGACGTTAACCGAATTCTTCCGGTTTCAAGGCAGTGTGCCCGCTCCAATGGTCAAGCCGCGGTAGCTCAGTGGTAGAGCGCACCCTTGGTAAGGGTGAGGCCGGGAGTTCAATTCTCCCTCGCGGCACCATTTTTGACCTCACGCTTGATGGCGCTTTGCGCCAACGCTCCAGTGGGGCGGCCCATGAAGGGCCGACACCCGGTCGGGTGCTTGCGACGAGCACGATGCCCGTCGCCGGTGGCTTCCTCCTCTCTTTGCCTTTTGTTGCATCACGCACAACGCTCAGGCAGGACGGCATGACCGTTCGGTTATCCAGTTGCGCGACCTACAAAGAACGCCATTGTCCGGTTTAACCGGACAATCCAGGAGGGGGATGCTGCATGGATCCCCCGGTCAAGCCGGAGGATGGAGGAGCGACGGGCAGGTGTCCGACGGCATCACACTCATTGTCGAAACAGCCTTGAATACGAACTTCGTATGGTTATATCGTACGAAGTTCGTATTATCAGGAGGCTGTCATGACCGTGGATGGATTGAGCCGGGCGGCATTGCCGATGGGGCGTGTGGTGCTTGCGTCGCTGTTTGTGCTGGGCGGGCTCAACAAGCTCGTGAATTACGCGGCGACACAGGTGCAGATGAGCGAGGTGGGGCTGTGGCCTGCATTGCTGCCCCTGGTGATCGCGCTGGAGCTTGGGGGCGGGCTGGTGGTTGCCCTGGGGCGATGGGGCGCGGTCTTTGCCGCGCTGGCGCTTGCGGCGTTCACGCTGGCGACGAACATCTTCTTTCATGACTTCTGGGCCATGTCCGGCGAGATGGCGGCGCTGGAGCTGTCGCTGTTCTTCAAGAATGTCTCCATTGCCGGCGGGCTGCTGTTTGCGGCGGCGGGAACGCATCAATTGAGGCGCGCGGCATGAGTACGGCATCTGAAAAGCAGGCGGCGCGCTTTGCCGATGCCATTCGCGTGCTGCTGCGCACGTTCACGGTGGATGAAACGCAGTTTCCGCCTGCCGAAGGACGCATGAAATACAACGCGCTGGATTTTCAGACGCTGCATTTTCTGTCGCAGACGCCGGGCTCGACCGGCGCCGCCCTGGCGCGGTTTCTGGGCGTGTCTCCCACCACCGCGCAAAGCGTGACGGACCGGCTGATCAAGCGCGGGCTTCTCGCGCGGGATGCAAACCCCTCCAGCGGCCGCGCCATTTCCCTGTCCCTCACCAAGCAAGGCGAGGACATGCAGGCGGCCATTGAGCGGCAGGACATAGCCAACTGCCAGACCATGCTGGCCACCCTTCCCGCATCAGACCGCCGGCACTTCGTGGACCAGCTGGACCAGATCACCCGGGCCGTCGGCGCAGGCCCCGACGGGCAGAACTCATGATGACCACCGATGACATTCTGGCCCTGCTGACGCCGCGCGACGCGTCGATCGCCGCCCATCGCGTCCTGTGTGTCGGACCTCCGGACGCAAAGCACATGAGCGGCGGGGCCTGCTTTGCGACCCTGCTGGCCGCACCGGAGGCAGAACACCAGCGCCCGGTCATTCAGGCGTCGGCCCAGTTCATTGCGGCACCCGCCGAGGGGACATCCGCCACGGTCACCACGCACACCTTGATGAGCGGACGGTCCATTGCGCAGGCACGGGCAGCGCTTCAGGTGGACGGCGCGGACCGGGTGCAGGTGCAGGCGTCTCTTGGCCGCCGCCCGGACGTCGGCACACATGAATGGACCAGGATGCCGGATGTGCCGGACCCGGAGCATTGCGGGCCGATCCCGTTTGTGCGCGAGGATGCAGGCGATCTGCACACCCATCTGGATATGCGGCTTGCCACCGACTTTGAGCACGACGGCGCGCGCGGCCAGATGGCCTTCTGGATCAGGGCACCCGCCAGAGGCATTGATTCAGCTTTTCTGGCGCTGGCGGCGGATTACTTGCCCGAGAGCATCCACTTCAATATCGGCCGCCCGGCGGGGGCCACGAGCCTGGACAACACCCTGCGCATCATCGCCCGCCCGGCGACCGAGTGGGTGCTCTGTGTCACCCAGCTCGATGCCATTGAGGCGGGACTGTTTCACGGGCGCATGGCGCTGCATGCACGCGACGGCGCCCTGATCGCCACCGCCGCCCAGTCCGGGGTGGTCAGGCTGATTGAGCCAGACGCGACACGCGCCTAGCGACGCCAGCGTCCGGCAATCCAGACATAGCCGCCCGGACGCTTATCCCAGCGCCCGGCAACCCAGGTGCCCTTGGGGTTTGAGACCCAGCGCCCGCCGACCCACACATGCTTGCGGCCGTTCCAGCGCCAGTAGCCGTCCGTCCACACAGCGCGCGCATTGGGCCGCGCCGGGCGCACGGTCACAACGCGGCGCGTGGGTGGCGCAACCCGCACAACCACATTGGCCTGAGCAAGGGTGACTTTAGCCGCCGCATGGCGCGGCGCGGCTGAGGCCTGCGACGGCGCAAAGGTCGCCGCCGCCACAAGCGCGGACGCGGCAACGACAGCTGCGGAAAGAGCGCGTCGAGAGACGCGAAGGGAAGACGTCATGGTAGTTTTCCTGACTGAGTTCAGAGGGCACACACGACATCTTCAACGGGCGGGCGTCAGGAGTCCGTCGATTGGCAGAAGTAATTCATTGGGCGATACCCGAAATCACGAGTTGGTGGACAGAACCTTGTCGCTAGCTTCGGCGGATAGCGTCACGAACAATATGCAGCTTTGTAGCCACCATTCGACCGCTTCTGGCAGATCCTTCAATTAGAAGGCCTGCCGCTTTAGGAGTCGGAGACCTATCCCCCGCAATGACCTCAACGCTCGCCAAGTTACCCAAACTAGCGAGCAGACCTCCGCTCATTCCGACGGGTTTTACAGCAGGTACCTTTTGTCCAGATGCGTCCCGAAGATACTTGCCATATTTAAGAAAGACGTGGCCCTCACCGCTCTGAGGCCAGTCTGGTGCTAGAAGGTCGCGAGTTCCCGCATAATTCGTGAATGACCAAAGGGTCGGTTGGACTGTTTTTGCTACGTTGTCTACTTTTCGGTTTTTTGTGTTCGGAAAGCCAATTGCCGCATATACGCTGCTCTCTTCGTAGTCGTTGGCCTCGGCAATTTCACTCAAATCCAGCAAAGTACAATCCGCGAAACTAAGCCTTTGTTCCTCCGTTAGCCGAAGAAACGCGAAATCGAACTTATCGTGCTCCCGAGCTTTTTCAGCTTCCGTAACTTTGAATTCGCCAGATACAGGGACGAGTTCTTTAGCGCCAATATGCAGTGTAGTAACAGAGGCATGATCGACTACGTGAGCGGCTGTAATCAGGTACGCTTCTCCTTGGAATTCAGCCAAAATGCATGAAGCTAGGTGGTCGGGCCTTTTCTTATCTGTGGTTCCGTAGACTGGTCGAACAGACTTGCGAAACTTGTGCATCGCCCGATCCCGGTGGTCTCCAATTACGTCTCTAGCAACTTCCTGGAAAGTTTCGAATTTTGCCATTTCTTGCAATCAACCCCGCTCATCGTGTTCAACATGGTATGTGGGTACTTCTTCAAACAAAAGAAGCCCCGGCGGATTGCTCCGCCGGGGCTTTGGTGTGTCGCGTGTGAAGTGCGCGGGTTACGCGGCTTCGTAGCCGAGGACGGCTTTGACTTCGAGGAATTCTTCGAAGCCGAACTCGCCCCATTCGCGGCCGTTGCCGGACTGCTTGTAGCCGCCGAACGGTGCGTTGACGTCCGGGCCTGCGCCGTTGAGGTGCACGTTGCCGGCGCGGATCTTGCCGGCGACTTCGCGGGCGTGGTTGATGTCGCCTGACTGGACGTAGGACGAGAGGCCGTACTCCGTGTCATTCGCCATGTCGATGGCCTGCTCTTCCGTCTCATAGGTGAGGATGGAGAGAACCGGGCCGAAGATTTCCTCACGGGAAATCGTCATGTCCGGCGTCACGTCTGCAAAGACGGTCGGGCGGACATAGAAGCCCTTGTTGAGACCTTCAGGACGACCCGTGCCACCGGCAACAAGCGTTGCGCCTTCGTCGATGCCCTTCTGGATCAGGTCCTGGATCTTGTTGAACTGAACTTCAGACACAACAGGACCGATGGTGGTTCCTTCCGCATGCGGATCACCGGCCTTGACGCCTTCAGCGGCTGCCTTGGCAACGGCTTTGGCTTCGTCGTTCTTGGAGGCTGGTACGAACATGCGGGTCGGTGCGTTGCACGACTGGCCCGAGTTCATCATCACGCCCTGCACGCCACCGGCGACTGCAGCTGAGATGTCTGCATCTTCCAGAACGATGTTGGGTGACTTGCCGCCGAGTTCCTGTGCGACGCGTTTGACCGTGTCGGCAGCCGCCTTGGCGACCATGATGCCGGCGCGGGTAGAGCCCGTGAAGGACACCATGTCCACGTCCTTGTGGCTGGAAAGCGGTGCGCCGACAGACGGACCGTCGCCATTCACCAGGTTGAAGACGCCCTTGGGCAGGCCTGCTTCATGGAAGATTTCAGCCAGGATGATGGCGTTGAGCGGTGCCACTTCAGATGGCTTGAGCACCATGGTGCAGCCAGCGGCCAGCGCCGGTGCCACCTTGCAGACGATCTGGTTGACCGGCCAGTTCCATGGCGTGATGAAACCGCAGACGCCCACAGCTTCCTTCTTGATCTGCGTGGAGCCGCGGACTTCCTCGAACTGGTAGTTCTTCAGGATTTCCAGCGTGCTGCTGAAATGCGCAACGCCCATGGCCGCCTGTGCGGCCTTGGCCAGCCAGATCGGCGCACCCATCTCGGTGGAGATGGTTTCGGCAATCTCGTCATAGCGGGTCTGATAGACCTCGAGGATCTTTTCGAACATCGCAATGCGCTCTTCGCGGGTCGTGTTTGACCATGCGGGGAACGCAGCCTTGGCAGCCGCGACAGCCTTGTCGACGTCTGCTTCCGAACCCATGGAAATGGTGCCGCAGGGCTCTTCCGTGGCCGGGTTGATGACCTCAAGGGTCTTGGGGGTGGCGGGGTCGACCCACTCACCATTGATGTAGAACTGGAGGGCTTCTTTCACGTGTTTTCTCCCGTGTTGCGGGGTGGCTCGTGGCCAGGGCACCCGCGTTTCGCAAACTGTTTATGGGCGAGCGCGCAAATGAAAGTCTGCGGCGCTCAATTCCCCTGCGGATATGGTGCCAAATGGCAGGTTTTCTGCTCTTTTTTAGCGTATTACCGCATCCCGGACCGGACTCTTGCACGAAGACAAGCCGCGTCGCTAGTCCTGCGGACCCCTCAGATTCTGCCATTCGGACTTTTTTGCGCTCACGCCGCGCAGCGGCTCCGCGGGGGCGGCGCAATAAGCGCCGGCGCGCGGTCGCACGCTTGGCTGCTTTGCAGCCTGGTGCACCCTTCCCCGTATCCCCGGACTTGATCCGGGGTCCACTGGCCATTGTTAAGTGGGAGGGCTTTGCAGAACTCTGCTTTTGCTTTGCACCAGCTATGCGCTGCTATCGGTTGGTCGGCGCAAGATGCCGCATTAGCCTTCAGGCAAAACAACAAACCGGAGGTAATGTCGTGCTGGCAGCAAAATGGATTTTTCGGATTGCGGGCATCTATGGCCTGCTGGTGATCACACCACTGTTCTTTGCGGACACCTCGCAGATGGCGCAGCCGGTCTATTATCTTGGCTTTGCGGGCATCGCATTTGTGTTTCAGATCCTGTTTCTGGTGATCTCGACGGATCCGGTGCGCTACCGGCCGATCATGCCGGTGTGTGTGCTGGAAAAACTCAGCACCCTGCCCTTCATCTATCTGTATCTGGTCGGGCGTGGCGACGAGCAGTTCTTCTTTGGCGGCATCGCGGATCAGGTGCTGGCCATCGCGTTCATCGTGGCGTTTTTGATGACGCCGAAGCGCGACGTGGCCTGATCACTTCAGTACGCCAGCGCTACGCCATTGTCCGGTTTAACCGGACAATCCAAGGGCAATCGCTGCATGGATCCCACCCCTCCGTTCGAGCCGGAGGGCTAAAGGGTTACCAAGCCGGGGGATGGCGGTAGGAGGCATGAATGCGGAGCTATGATCCTAAAGACCTTTCATCCACTCAATCATGTGGGCCGCGATTTCTTCGCCCTTGTCGTCCTGCAGGAAGTGACCGCCGCCGATGATGGTCTTGTGGGGCTGTCCCTTGGCGCCTTTGAGGCGTTTGGCGAATTCCTTGTCCCGGCCCGCGGTGACGGGGTCACTGTCGGAGAAGACGAGCAGCACCGGCGTGTCGAGCTGTTCGAGTTTTTTCCATGCCGCCCTGCCCTTGCCCAGCTCACTTGGGACCAGCCACGGCATGGCGCGCGGGCCCATCATGTGGGGCTCGTCGGGGAATGGCGCCTGATAGGCGGCCACTTCGTCGGCGCTCAATTCATTGACCGTCGCTGACTGCAGCGTGGCACCCGGATTGAACTCGCGGGCGTACCGGGCATGGGCGATCCAGTCCGG
This sequence comes from Candidatus Phaeomarinobacter ectocarpi, assembly GCF_000689395.1. Taxonomy (GTDB): domain Bacteria; phylum Pseudomonadota; class Alphaproteobacteria; order CGMCC-115125; family CGMCC-115125; genus Pyruvatibacter; species Pyruvatibacter ectocarpi. Next base: position 452,476 of record NZ_HG966617.1, on the reverse strand, counting down.
GAAGCCGTTGATCTTGTCCATGCTGGTGATGGTGTCGCCCTTGCGCCATGCCTGATACCGCATCATCCAGCGGCCAATGACGGACATGGGGAAAGGCGCTTCTGGAAGTCCGGTATTGCCGGCGGTGATGGACGCAAAGCGCTGCGGGATTTCAGCAACCACGCGCAGGCCGATGAGGCCGCCCCAATCCTGCACAAAGACATTGATGTTGGTGAGATTCATGCGCTCCACAAAGGCGCGCATCCATGCAACGTGACCGGAGTAGCTGTGCATGTCCTTGGAGGTCGGTTTGTCGGAGCGGCCAAAGCCGATCAGATCCGGCGCGATGACGCGATAGCCCGCAGCCACCAGCGGCGGGATCATCTTGCGGTAGAGGTAGCCCCAGCTGGGCTGACCGTGGAGCAGCAGCACCACGTCGCCGTCGCGCGGGCCTTCGTCCACATAGTGCATCTCGATACCAGGCGCGACTTCCTGGTAGTGCGGCGCGAAGGGCCAGTCCGGCAGGTCTTCAAACCGGGCGTCCGGTGTGCGGATTACGTTCGTGTTCGCCTGCGCCAATTGATTGTCCCTCCAGCATTGGGTTGCTGGAGGGAAAAGTGGCCATGCGGACAGGTTTGCGCAAGCCCTATGTTTTTGGTCAAGCCGCGAGTTTTTCAGCCGCACCCAACGCCTGAAAACGTTGTTGGCAGCAGCCAGGTTCCCCCGTGGTTCCGGGCCCCTAGCCCCCACACACAGGCGTCGCCAAGTGACGTGACCGGACGCATTGACTCTGAAGCACCTGATTTTTTATATTATCCATATGGATAGCAACTTGACCATATCGCCCCGGAAGAAAGGCAAGCGGTCGGCTGAGACAGCCGATGAAACGCGGCGGACCATTTTGCGTGCGGCGGGACGGCTCTTCGCCGCGCAGGGTTTTGGTGCCACCAGCCTGCGGGATATTGCAGACAGCGCGGGCACGACCCACGGACTGATCCGTCATCACTTCGGCACCAAAGATGATTTGTGGAAGGCCGTCGTCGACAGTTTCATTGCGAAGGTCGCCGAGCGGCAACTTCCCCTGTTCGAGAACATCGACGACCGCGACCCGGTTGCGCTGCTCAAGGATTTTACCCGGCAGTTCATGCTGCAGACCGCGGAGATGCCTGAGATCTCCCGGCTGATGCTCAACGACAGTGGCGAGCCCGGGCCGCATCTGGACTATCTGGTGGCACGCATTCTGCCAGTCCACGAGCTGATCACACCTGTGTTCGAACGCGTCCAGAATGCCGGGTATATGCAGCAGCATGACCCGGATTCGTTTTTCATTTTCCTTGTGATGCTTGGCTCGATCCCCTTTGCGATCGCGCCCTTCACGAACAAATTCTATAGCGAAGACATCACCGGCGAGGCCGGTATCGAGACCCACATTGACCGTGTCCTGAGCACCCTGTTCCCGCAAACGGAAACAGCGCCGACCGCACGTACAAAAAAGGAAACGACATGAGAAAGACACTCATTGCCGCCGGACTGGTTAGTGCAAGTGTGGTGGCGGGACTCGTCCTGGTCCTGGGCAGCGGGCCGGACCTGCATGAGCCATCTGATCTGTCTGATTTCATTGGAACTCCCGACAGTCCGATCATCATCAAGGACATCGCTGGGCTTGAAGATGACGTCATCATCGATCGCGACCTTGGCGTGATGACCCGTGACGGCATTCGACTGTCCGCCAATCTCTATCGCCCCAAGGCTGCCGGGACATATCCCGTAGTGATGATGCTGACCGCCTACCACAAGGACGAAGGCCCCAACCAATATCCCGATTACATCCGCCGCAACGCGACGGCGGACTATGACATGGGGCGCATTGTCGTGAGCCCGTGGACCCCATGGGAAGGTCCGGATCCCGCCTATTGGGTGCAGCAGGGCTATGCCGTCGTGACGCTCGATAGCCGCGGCTATGGAAAATCCGAAGGGGTCGCAAGCGTGCTGAGCATGCAGGACCGCCACGATTTTCATGATGCCATCACCTGGGCAGGCACGCAGGACTGGAGCAACGGCAATGTCGGGCTAACCGGCGTATCCTATCTGGCTATCGCCCAATGGGTGGCGGCCAGCAGCGCGCCGGAACATTTGAAAGCGATCATGCCGTGGGAAGGCCAGAGCGATAATTATCGCGAAGTGCTGTTTCACGGTGGCATTCCGGAAACAGCCTTTACCGAATTCTGGCTGACGCGGGTGCGCAGCAAGGCCAATGACATCAACCTGCCGCCGGCGGCCATCGTCAATTTTGCCGGCAAGCGCCCGATGCTGATGAGGTGGTTGCAGGAAAACGTGATGCCGCCCTCCGGCATTGCGCTTGAAGAAATTACGGTTCCCGCGCTGATCGCGGCGAGCTGGTCTGACCACGGCATGCACACGCGCGGGTCGTTCGAGGGCTTCAAGAGCATCAGCTCGCAGCAGAAGTGGCTGTACACGCACGGCCAGCCCAAATGGGACGTCTATTACAGCCCCGAGGCGCTGGAGATGCAGACGGCCTTCTTCGACCATTTCCTGAAAGGTGAGGACAATGGCTTCGACAAACGCCCCCGTGTCCGGGTTGAGGTGCGCGACACGCTTGATACCTACAGCGTGCGCAGCGAAGACACGTGGCCCCTGCCCCCCACGGTGCTGACGCCGCTCTATCTTGATGCGGCCAGTGGCGCCCTCGCCGACACTTTGCCGGCTGAGAGCACGACAACACGATATGACGCGCGGGAAGGCGGTGCTGTGTTCCGCACAACATTCAGCGAGGAAACAGAGCTGACCGGCAACATGAAGCTGAAGCTCTGGGTTGAGGCGGAAGGGGCCGACGACATGGATCTTTTCGTGGCCGTCCGCAAATACAATGCGCTGGGCGAAGAGGTCACATTCTATGCCAAGGCGAGCTACACCAAAGGCCCGGTGGCGCTTGGCTGGCTGCGCGTCTCACAACGCGAGCTCGATGAAGATCTTTCAACACCGGCGCGGCCGGTGCTGGCCCATGAACGCAGTCTGCCGCTTGGTGCGGGCGAGATCGTTCCGGTGGAAATCGAGATCCTGCCCAGCGGCACACGGTTCATGCCGGGTGAGACGCTGGAAGTCTCCGTGCAGGGCCGCGACCAGATGGACCACATGGCGCTGGCGCATGACGCGACGGTCAACGACGGGACGCACATTATCCATACCGGCGGACAATATGACTCGCACCTGCTGGTGCCGGTGATCCCGCGCTAGACAGGAGGATTGTTGCCTCTTGTCCAGCGCGGTCCCGGCCTCGTTGCACTTTACGCAGCGAGTTTTTCAGCTGCGGCTTCGGCGCGGGAGACGGACTGGTCGTCCATCATGGTGCGGTCGGCGGCGACCATCTCGACGTCGTGGATGCCGATGAAGCCCATGATGTGCTTGAGCCAGCCGGACGCGAAATCAATGTCGGAACCGACCTGGGTGCCGCCGGAGGCAAGCGCGACATAGGCCTTCTTGTTTTCAAGCAGACCCACGGGTCCGTTTTCCGTGTAGCTGAAAGTGACACCGGCGCGGGCGACCTGATCAATCCAGGCCTTGAGCACGGCGGGAACGCTGAAATTGTAAATCGGGGCGCCGATCACGACGGCGTCCGCCGCCTGAAGTTCTGCGACCAGTTGGTCCGAGACGCGCAGGGCTTCTTTCTGTGCTGCCGTACGCTGGTCTTCCGGGGTGTTGATGGCGGCGGTAAAGGTTTCATCGATGAAGGGGACGCCGTCAGCGAGGTCGCGACGGATGAGCCTGGCGCCCTTGTTGCCATTCATCAGACCGGACACGATACGGTAGCTCAGGTCGCGGCTCACGGAGCCAGACTTTCTGGCGCTGGCATCGATGTGCAGAACGGTGAAGGGGGCGGCGGCGTCTTTCTTGCGGGTGAACATCTGATCTCTCCATTTCGTGGCGCGGCCATTTTTGGGGGCCGCTGAATTGCTGATGAGATCAAGATGGATGGTTTCTCTGACGGGATTAACCGGACAAACGGGGAATTATTATTTCTTCTGACGCAATAATCAGACTTATTCCGGCAGTGCGCCCGTCAGTGAGGCGCGCTGGGACAACTCGATCCAATTTCCGAACGGATCGCGGATGAAAGCGATACGGGCCGTCTTGCCCAATGTTCTGGGCTCCTGTGCCCCGTAGGCCGGGTCATGGCCGACGATGCGGGCATATTCCGCATCCACATCGAACACCTGAATTGTGGAATAGCGCAGGCCGGGTCGGACCATCACGTCATTGTCGGACCGGTCGGGCACGTCAGGTGTGACGCGGCCCACAATGCGGCTCTGGCCGCAAGCCACGGCGCAGGGAAGCGTCTCATCCACCGGCAACCCAACCGCATCCCGATAAAACGTCATGAAGGCCTCAACAGAGGGCGTGGCGAGTTCCAGAGCCCAGTGCGTGATGCCGTCACGTCCCATGGGCCAGCGCACAAGCTCGTTGCCATCGGGATCAACCAATATCTGGGGGTCCGTCACATTCGGACAGGCAACCACAAGCCGCAGATATCCCGCAGTGCCGCGCGGCGGCAGCGGGTCTTTGGCGTGATTGATCTTCAGCACCGCACCGTCAAGCGTATGGCGGTGCTGCCGAAGCTCGCGGGAGACCGGCAGGACATGGTCGAATTGTACGCCCGCGTGCTCAACCCAGAAGGCTGACACGTCTTCAGGTGTATTGGTGAAGAGGCCGACATCGAGCGAATTCTTGGCAAGGTCCATGACCGGGCGGGCTTTCTTATTTGTCTGACGCCTTAGTTCACCCGATTGCGGGCATCGACCTTGGTGTCATTTGGGAAACTTGAAACTGATCATTTTGTCGACGATGCAATCAAACTCATCTCGAGCGCAGGAAAAGAACTTGGACCAGTGTTTGTCTGGAGTGAACGCTGAATCCGACATACACGAGGCAGTCACTCGCGCGATGTACATGTCGTTAGGACTCCAAAGCGCGTCCGGGTCGTCGGCTTTCATCATCAACAGACGTACTTCTTCTCTAGTCGCCCCTATCAACGTTGCAACGTCTGTATCTCGGAGCAAACTGGTCAACGCGGCGGTAGATAAGGCCTCTTGCAGATACTTGGATTCAGCTGGATTTAGAACTTCACTAAGCCGAACATCCATCTTCGCCACCTTTAGTTTCAAACCATTACTTTGCATTTCTTGCGGTGTCTCCCAGGCGCACGACCGTGGAGCATCTGGACAATAGGTTAAGTCTAGTATCGACCTTCAGCATATTATTGCTGCCAGCTTGTCGAAAGTAGACCAGCGGTTGAAGTGGGGCCGGTTGCAGTTCAGAATTGCCGAAACACGACATTCAGGAGGAAACCCATGCATGATCTCGTGATCAGGAACGGGCTCGTTTATGACGGGCTGGGCGGCAAACCCTATGAAGCGGATGTTGCCATTGACGGCGCGACGATCTCCATCGTCGGCACGGTGACGGACACAGGCCGCGAAGAAATTGACGCCAAGGGTCAGATCGTGACGCCGGGCTTTGTGGATGCGCATACGCATTATGATGGCCAGGTGACGTGGGACCCCTATCTGCAGCCCTCCACCTTCCATGGCGTCACCACCGCCATCATGGGCAATTGCGGGGTTGGCTTTGCGCCGTGTGCGCCGGACCGGCACAACTGGCTGATCGGCCTGATGGAAGGCGTGGAAGATATTCCGGGTACGGCGCTTGCCGAGGGCATCAAGTGGGGCTGGGAGAGTTTTCCGGATTACATGGACGTGGTGGAGAAATCTCCATTGGCGCTGGACGTGGGCCTACAGGTGCCCCATGGCGCGTTGCGCGCTTATGTGATGGGCGAGCGCGGCGCGCGGCTTGAACCGGCCACGCGCGAAGACACGGACAAGATGGGTGCGCTGGTTGAAGCCGCGCTTGAGGCCGGTGCGCTGGGTGTCACTACATCGCGCACGGAAAAGCATCGCGACAAGGACGGCGAACATACGCCGACCTACAAGGCAGAAGAGATGGAACTCAACGGCATTGCCGAGGCCATGAAACGGTCCGGCAAAGGTGTCATCCAGCTCATCGCTGATTTCCGCGATGTGGACTGGGAATTCGGCATGTTGCGCAAGATGGTCGAGATTTCCGGTCGGCCGCTGTCGCTCACCATTGAGCAGGACGACCGCCACCCGGACATCTGGAGCCAGGTGCTCGACAAGATTGCCGACGCCAACAAGGCCGGCCTGCCCATGCGTGGGCAGGTGCCTGCGCGCCCGACCGGCGTTGTCATGGGGCTGACGGCGTCGCTCAACCCGTTCCTGCTCTACAAGACATGGCACGAGATCATGCCGCGGACGCTTGAGGCTCAGGTGGCCGCGCTGAAAGACCCGGATTTCCGGACGCGCCTGCTGGCCGAAAAAGTCGACTTCAAGGAAGGCGAGATTTCAACGCAGCTGTTCACCTGGTTCCACAAGATGTTCCCGCTGGGCAGCCCACCCAACTACGAACCGGCGCCCGAAGACAGCGTGGAAGCCCACGCCAAGCGCGACGGGCGCGACCCGCGTGAAGTGCTGCTGGACTGGATGGCGGAAGATGACGGCAAGGCGCTGATCTATTTCCCGCTGATGAACTATCTGCCGGGTGATCTGTCTTACGTGGAACAGATGCTGAAGCATCCCAACACCACGTTTGGTCTTAGTGACGGCGGGGCGCATGTGGGCATCATTTGCGACGCCAGCTTCCCCACCACCATGCTGACCCATTGGGGCCGCGACCGGACGCGGGGCGAGACGCTGCCGCTTGAGTGGATCATCAGTGGACAGACGAAAAAGACGGCGGAGTTGGTGGGCCTGTATGACCGGGGCGTGCTGGCCCCGGGCATGAAGGCGGATGTCAATGTCATCGACTTTGACAACCTCACCATGGACAAGCCGGAAATCGTTTATGACCTGCCCGCAGGCGGCAAACGCTTTGTGCAAAAGACACGCGGCTATACGGCGAGCATCATTTCCGGTGCCGTGGCGTTCCGCAACGGTGAGCCGACCGGCGTTCTGGGCGGCAAGCTCATTCGCGGCAGCCAGGCGCGTCCGGCAGCGGCACAAATACCGGCCGCTGCGGAATAGTTCATGAGCCGGGTTTTGGGCGACATCCGCCAGAACGGCTATGTGGTGCGAGACATCGACCGCGCCATGCGCCACTGGACCGAGGTCATGGGCGTCGGGCCGTTCTTCTATATCGAAGACGTGCCGGTGAGTAACTTTCAGTATGGCGGCAAGCCGTCCGACGTGAAGATGAGCATTGCGCTGGCCAATAGCGGGCCATTGCAGATCGAGTTGATCCAGCAGCGCAATGACGCGCCGTCCATGTATCTCGACTTTCTCAATGCCGGTCACGAAGGCCTGCAGCACGTGGCCTTCTGGACGGCGGACTTTGACGGCGACATGGCGCGGATGACCGAACGCGGGTTTGAGGTCGGCCATTCCGGGCAGATCGGGGCGGACGGTCGTTTTGTGTACTTCACAGCGCAGGACCATCCCGGCAGCGTCATCGAGCTGTCAGAGACCAACGGGCGCAAGGGCGCGTTCTTCCAGTCGATCCGCGATGCGGCAGACAGCTGGGATGGGTCTGACCCGGTGCAGAAGGTCTAGGCGTCCACCACATGCCATGCGGTTGCACTGTCATAGAAGAACTGTTCCCGGGCGATACGGTCTCCGTCCCAGTGCTGCAGCGACAGCTCCTCAAGCTGACGGCTGACGTCTGATTTGTCCGTCATGATGAAGGTCCAGCGGATGGCAACACTGTCGCCATCAACGAGATAGGTAGTGACCGGTTTGGTCTCCACTTTCGCGACCCGGGCCATGGCGTTGGCCTCATGGGCCATCAGGGCGTCGCGGCCCACACGAGGCTCACCCAGGTTTTCCTGCATGGTTGCGGTCTCGTGGTAGAAATTGCGGATGGCTTCCACGTGGTCGCCATTTACAACAGCATCAATAAACTGGTCGACGCGGGCTTTGTCGGGCATATGATTTCGCTCAATGTAGATATCTGAAAAGTCGGCACACTCAATGTGTAAAGTCGTGTGCCCGGCATATGTGGGGGCGCCCGGCTTCGATCCAGAGCGTGCAACACGCCTTGCACAAACCGCTGGACAAATACCCGACGCACAAGAGACTTGACCAACAAGACCGCCTGACAAAAAGGACACGGACATGAGCGACAAGATTCTGCACGAACTCTCCCCAACCGAAGTCAAAGCAAAAATGGATGCGGGCGAGGTGGTGGTGATTGATGTGCGCGAGCCGCGTGAATATGGCGCCGAACGTATTCCCGGCGCGTTCAACTTTCCCCTGTCCACTTTTGATGCCTCCGCGCTGCCCACAGGCGGCAAACCGGTGATCCTGCATTGCGGTGTCGGCAAGCGGTCGGCCATGGCGGCACAAAAGTGCTTTGACGGCGGCGCTGCCGAGGCAACCCACATGGCCGGTGGCCTGGGTGAGTGGAAACAGGCGGGCCTGCCGCTGATCGTCACCGATCCTGAAACCGGGCAGCCGGAGCTAAAGGGCTAAATTCTGCGGGTTTCTGTTTTTTCCTGATCATTTGATCAATTCTTCGCTTGAACGCTGTCTGAGCGTCCCCATACTCTTGTCATCAAGACTAATCCTGGGGAGGGCGCAAAAATGGCTTCAGAGAAATTTTCGGCGACAGCCAAATGGCTGCACTGGGTGACAGCGCTTCTGGTGCTTGTGGCGATCCTGTTTTCGTTCGGCGTCATTCCGCCGGGCTTTGAAGGCATGCCGCTGGATGAGCGGCTGCAGACGCTGATGATCCATTCGGGCAATGGCATTGTCGTGCTGCTGCTGACCTTCTACCGCCTGCGCTATCGGCGGACGCACACACCGCCCGCCTATCCTGACAGCATGCCCGCGTGGCAGAAAACAGCCTCCAAATGGAACGTGTACGGATTGTATACGCTGCTGATCTATCAACCGATTATCGGCATGTCGCATGCGCTGACCTATGTGGACGGGGACATCAAACCCTACGGGCTGATCAACCTCACAGGCCTTGCACCGTCTGATGCGGCTCTGACGCAGGTGTTCCACGTGATGCACGCCATTGGCGGGCTGGCGCTGTCAGCGCTGCTGATCGTCCATGTGGCTGCCGCCATGAAGCACTGGCTCATCGACCGGGACAAGGTGTTCCAGCGGATGCTGCCTTACGGGCGTGTCTAGCAGCTAGCTGCGCGCATTCAGCAGGGGGCCGTGGTCGATCTTCGGCAAGACAAGCCGGGAGAAATACTCGGCCTCCTTTGCGTGCGGATAGCCGGACAGGATGAAGGCGGAAAAGCCCATCTCGCGATACATCTCGAGTTTGGCGGCCACCTGATCCGGGTTGCCGACAATGGCAGCCCCGCAGCCTGACCGGGCCTTGCCGATGCCGGTCCACAGATTTTCCTCGGCAAATCCTTCGTCGTCGGCCCCGTCGCGCATCATGGCCTGACGGCGCACGCCTTCAGACGTTGCGTCCAGTGCACGGGCACGGAGTTTTTCGCCTTCTTCCACATCCAGTTTCGACATGATGTGGCGGGCATGGGCCCTCGCCTCTTCTTCGGTCTCACGCACAATGACGTGGACGCGGTAGCCGAACTTGAGTTCGCGGCCGTGATTTGCCGCACGTTCGCGCATATCGTCCACCAGCGCCTGCACCTTTTCCCTGGTGTCCGGCCACATGAGGAAGACGTCAGACCCCTTGGCGGCCACTTCGCGGGCTGCTGGTGACATACCGCCGAAATAGAAGGGCGGGCTTTTGCCGGAGACCGTGCCGATGCGCATGGGATCCAACTGCATCTGGTAATGCTCGCCATCGATATCGACGGGTTTGCCATCCAGCAGGGTACGGACGATTTCCATGGCTTCCAGCGTGCGACCGTAGCGCGGTGCCGACTCCATGGTCTGGCCGGGCATGTCGGATGAAATAATGTTGACCGTCAGGCGACCGCCGAGCATCTGGTCCAGCGTTGCGATCTGGCGGGCCAGCTGGGGCGGCCACATTTCGCCGCAGCGCACAGCCAAAAGCAGACGCATGTTCTTGACGGTAGGGGCAACGCCGGCTGCAAACGCTACCGGGTCAATGCCCAGCGAAAAGCCTGACGGCAGCAGGATGTTGTCAAAGCCACCTGCCTCCGCCGCATCCACAATCTTTTTGCAGTGCTCGAAGGTCGACAGATAGGCCGGGTCCTGGGTGCCAAGAAACTCAGCATCGTCATCGCACAGAGCGGAGAACCAGGAGATTTCGACAGGGCCCGTGACTGGGGAATGGGACATTGAGTGATTTCCTAGGGAAGAGGCGCGCCGAGTGCGGCTTCGTAGATGGCGTACCAGTCCTGGCGGCTGAGGGTGACATCAAGCGCGCTCATGGCGTCGGCGATGCGGGCCGGGGTCTGGCTGCCGATGATGGCAATGGGCTGCGATGGATGGGCCAGCACAAATGCAAGAGCGATGGCGGTGCGGCTGGCGGCGTGCTTGTCGGCCAGTTTGTCCAGCATCGTGATGACGTCGGACAGCTGGGACGTCGGCGCTTCTGACGCGTGCAGCATCAAGCGACCGCCGGCCAGCGGGCTCCAGGCCAGGGGCGTCATGTTTGTGGCCATGCACAGGTCGAGGATACCGTCGGTCACCGGTTCGATGGCCAGCGCGGACAATTCAGGCTGCTGGGTGGCCATGGGGTGATCCAGATGGGCCTGCAGGGCTGCAATCTGGTGGGCGGTCACGTTGGAGAGGCCGTATTCGCGGATCTTGCCTTCCTTGCGCAGGGACTGAAGCGTATCCGCCAGCTCTGCGGGGTGGGTCAGCAGGTCGGGCCGGTGCACCTGATAGAGATCGATGGTCTCGATCTGCAGGCGCTTGAGGGATGCTTCGCAGGCTTCGCGCAGATATTTTGCGCTGCTGTCATATGGCGTGCCGGGAATGATGCCGCCCTTGCTGGCGATCACCATCTGGTCGCGCAGCGCGGGCCGGGCCTTGAGGACATGGCCGAACAGTTCCTCTGCGGCGCCAAAGGGCGCGTCGGAATCAAGGCCGTACACATCAGCGGTATCAAACAGCGTGATGCCAGCATCGAGCGCGCTTTCGACCTTCGCGTTGGCTTCAATCTCGCCCTCTCCTGCAAACCGCCACATGCCGTAGGCGATGGGGCTGACCTTGAGGTCACTGGGGCCGAGCTGGCGCTTGCCCTTATCAATCATCAGGTCGGACATTTATTTCCTCTGCCGCGTCGCGTAGGTTGCCGCACCCACTGCCGGGGCACTTGCGTTAGCCCCCAATAGCCCCCCCAATAGCATAGCCCGGAGACCAAGCGAATGCCTTCTATCGAGACCCGCGGACATGCCAGTGCGGATGCCAAAGGACATGCTGGCCCCATCCGCTACGCCATCATTGGCGCCGGAATGATGGGCAATGAGCATATTCGCAACATCGCCATTATTGATGGTGCAGAAGTGGTGGCGGCGGCGGACCCCCATGAAGGCTCGCGCGACTGGGCGAAGCTCACCATGGAGGGCAAACCGATTGAGCTTTATGCGGACTATCGCGACCTGTTTGCCAAGCCGGACAGTTTTGACGCGCTGATTGTCGCGACGCCGAACCACACCCACAAGGATGTGGTGGAAGATGCGCTGGCAACCGGCAAGCACCTGCTCATCGAAAAACCCCTGTGCACGACCTTTGATGACTGCCAGTGGATTGAGCTTGCCGCGTCCACCCATCCCGGTGTGGTGTGGATGGGGCTTGAGTATCGCTGGATGCCACCGGTGACGCGGTTTGTGGATGAAATCCGTGCGGGTGCCGTCGGCGACGTGAAGATGCTGACCATTCGGGAACACCGCTTTCCCTTCCTGCAGAAGGTCGGTGACTGGAACCGGTTCAACCGGAACTCCGGCGGGACGCTGGTGGAGAAGAGCTGCCACTTCTTTGACCTGATGCGCCACATCATCGGGTCCGAGCCACGGCGGGTGATGGCGTCGGGCGGGCAGGACGTGAACCATCTGGATGAAAGCTATGACGGCAAGACGCCGGACATCATGGACAATGCGTTTGTGATTGTTGAGTTCGACAATGGGGTGCGGGCCTGTCACGAGCTGTGCATGTTTGTAACAGCGCTGGAGCAGCGCGAGCACCTGACCGTTACCGGCACCAGGGGCGCGCTGGAAGTGACCATTCCGCAAAGTGAGCTGGCGCATACGCTCAATACCGGCAACGATACCGTGCGCACGCATATTGATGTGGACCAGAAGGTGCTGGATGCGGGGCATCACCATGGGGCCTCCTACTACCAGCATCTGGCGTTTCAGGACGCCATCCGCTCGGGCACAAAACCTTTGGTGTCTGTTGGGGACGGGCTGCGGTCTGTCGCCATGGGTCTGGCCGCCCACCGCTCCATCGAGCAGGGGCGCATAGTAGATATGTCAGAGTTCGGGCTGTAATTTTCAGCGCCTCCGTTTGATAGTGCGCGGCCCTGATTGAGGACGCCGCCGTGACCCTGCATGACGACCATTCTGTCGAAGCCCACGCTTACACCGTGTCCCCGCGACGGCGCGCGTTGATGCTCGGGTCCATCGTGGCCCTCAACATGCTGGCGCTGGCCGCAACGGATCTTTATCTGCCGTCTGTTCCTGCCCTGCCGGAGATCCTGGGCATCAGTCTTGAGTCCGCACAGATGACGCTGGTTGCGTTTGCGGCGGGCTTTGCCATTTCGCAGATTTTCATGGGGGCCTTTGGCGATATCTATTCGCGGCGCGCGGTGCTTGGCACATCGGTCGCGCTGTTCGTGCCTGCAACCATTGCCTGCGCCATGGCGCAAAGTGCCGACGCGTTGATTGCCGCGCGCTTCGTGCAAGGCGCCGCCGGTGCTGCCAGTGCTGCCCTGACGGCCCCGCTGATCCGGGCGCTGTTTGAAGAAGCCCGCGCCATTCATGCCATGTCGATCATCGGGTCGATCGATGCGGTGATCCCGGCCTTTGCGCCCATATTGGGGGCGTGGATTTTCATCAGCTTTGGCTGGTCGTGGAACTTCTGGCTGCTGGCGATCATCACAATCCCCGCAGGCCTGATTGCGTTTCTGGCGATGCCCCGTGAACTGCCAAAGCCGGGCCGTGATCTTGTGGGCGCGCTGCTGGGCTATACCGCCTTGCTGAAGCATCCGGCCTATATGGGCTATGCCCTGTCGCACGCCGCTGCTCTTGGCGGGTTCCTCGGACTGGTGTTCAGCACGCCTGCCTTGCTGCGCATCCATATGGATGGTGGACCTTCTGAATTCGTCGGTACACAGATCTTGTGGGTCGGGGTATTTCTTATTGCCGCCCAGATGACAGGCCGGCTGGCTGTGCGGCTGGGGGCCGACCGGCTCATCATGGTTGGCAATCAATTGCAGATTGTCGGCGGCGTCTTGCTGGTCGGGTACACCTTGCTTGCCGCCAATCCCGCGTGGTGGCTGCACGCGCTGGCGGCAGTGCCGACCTGCATCGGGCTTGGGTTGCGCGGCGGTGCCGGCTTTGCCCGTGCCATCGACATGATGCCAAGCCATGCGGCGCGCGCCAGCGCGTTCATCCTGTTTGCCTCCATGGCGGCAACGGCCCTGTGCACGGCAGCTGCGGCGCCGTTTCTTGAAACAGGTGTATGGGCGGGCGCCGTCTCAGTGCTGGTGATGAGTGTCATCGCACTCTTGTTGTTGAGGCTGACACGGCAATAGCCATTTGGATGTTGTGGCGATAGGCTGGGTGTTCGTGTTTAGAACTGGCGCCGCATGCCCTGGCGCAATATGCCGGGTCGTGACTGTTGCTCACGGCAGCGGCCCCCGATGAAGGGACCCATGATGACCCGCGCACGCGCACTTGCCCTATCCCTGTCTTTTTCCATTACCATGTTGGCAGCGACCTGGGTCCAACCAGCGCGCGCGGCGGCACAGTGTGACATTCCCGAGATATCTCTTGGTGGTGAGTACGCCACCGAGACGAGTAATGCGTTCACCGGGTTCATCATGGAAAACACGACAGGGGCAGTGCAGGACCACTATGCGCAAAAACTGATCGACAGTTACATGACCCGCTCGGCTGAAGCGGCGACCACGAGCGACTGGCTGAAATTTCGCATTGAAGGCAACAAGGTCAAGTTTGCCAATAACTGGGTCCATGTTCTGAAGGCGGCCAACCTTTCAAAGGCCGTCGTCGCCGGTGAGTATCAGGAAGTTGCCAACTGGGCACAAGACGAAGTTGTCGAGCGGTCACTAGATGGCTTTTTGAAACATGTGGGCGCCACCTCAAGTGTGCCGGTGGCGGGCATTGTTGTGACAGGCCTCAAGATCGTGAAGGAAAGCTATGAGGGGCTTGAGGTTCAGGACTGCCTCCTGAACATCGACAACGCCTACTACAATTTTCTTGAAGATGACCGTCTGCGTACGGATGAAGACGGAAAGATCAAGGCGGGTGCCGTAGACGCCTATATCAAGGATTATCTGTTTGGGGGCGGTGAAGCCCCCGGCGGCACCACCAAGGCGCAGAACCGCCGCAACCTCCAGTGCTATGTGAACAACACATTGCCGGAGGCGGAGCAGATTGAGGTGTCCACGCTTGGCGCGGATTCCGCTGAAGCGCCAACCAATCCAGTGAGCTGGTTCAATCGGGTCATGGGGACTGTTGCCGACGTGGCGGGCAGCGCCGCTGACGTTGCCCCGCAGTCCAAACGGCTTCGCACACCGATTGCGGTGATGCTGCGGGATTTCAACAATCGCTATGACATTGAGCTTGAAGCCCGGAAATTTGTGCGACTGCGGCAAAGCCCCGAGTTCGCCGAGTTTGAAAACACCATTGCAGCCATGGAAGTCAGCTCCAAGGCGGCGGCGTGGCTGTGCGAGCGCTTCGCCAATAAGGACGCTGCCGATCTGGCTGGTGGCTGGCTTTTGAAGGTCACGCTGCTGGATGATGCAGGCGATGAACTATTGCCGTTGGATGCCTTTGAGATTTCAGTGCCGGAGAACGGACTGATCCTCTCCAAGCTGGAAGAGGGCGGGTCCTTCGTGACGGTTGAGGGCACCGTTGAAGACGGCAAGGCAGACATGGACATGCTGCTTCAGGGGCGCGATGAAGATACAGGGCAACTAGCAACACTTCTGAACGTGGACCTTCTGGGAGATGTTCAGGGCGATACGATGTCGGGCAAGCTCGGTGGCACCAATATGGATATGGCGTGCTTCTTCGGCAATCTGTTCGAGGATGACAAATCCAAGCATGTTGCCTGTGCTCAGGTACCTGCAAACGGCGTTTGGAAAGCAACCAAGAAGTAGCAGATATCGCTTACGCGTCAGCCGGAATGCCGTAGCCGGTATACCACTCCTGAAACGGCATCACGTAAGCCGGCTCGCCATTGGTGCGGAACCAGCTGTCGACGACGTAGCGTTCTTCTGTGGCCGTTTCTTCAATCACTGCCGTGTAGTGCTGCCAGCGGCCATCGATGAAGGCCCCGCGGATCGACGGGGAATGCAGATTGTGATGGCGGATCAGGCCGTCGCGTTCCATCAGCACAAGGATCATTGTGGTATTGGCTGCTTCGTCGATGCAGTCCTGATAGGCCGGGTTGCCGGACCATGAGGCGTTGAGCACGCCGCCGGGATCATCCGCCGTCCCAAGGATGGGGCCGACGGCGGTTTCAATGACGCCCACGGCCTGCGCCATGGCGTAGCGTTCTTCAGAGGCAGTTTTTACATTGGCAAATTCAGCACGCACGGCCTGCCAGTACGGGCGCAGGTCAACCTGAGACCGCACCTGACAGCCATAGGCATGGCAGAAGGTGGCGTCTGCCATCTGCGGTTGTTCGGGCAGCTCGTAAAACGCGAAAAAGTCGTCCGGCTCGGACCAGTCCCATGAGACGCAGCCAGCGAGCAGCAGCGCGGATGCGGCGACGACAATCCCTGAAAACGCTCGATACATTGAATGGTCCCTCTGGCTAGACAAGTTGCACGTTACCCCGCATGACTTTGGAAACATAGTGACCAAGGGAGTTTGAGCCGTGAAAGCGTTTGTTGTCGATAAGTTTGGCCCGCCCGAAGACCTGACGCGGACAGACGTGCCCGACCCTGTTGCCGGGCCGCAGGACGTGGTGGTGGACATCAACGCTGCCGGTGTGGGGTTTGTCGACGGACTGCTGGTGCAGGGGCTGTATCAGGTCAAGCCGCCGCTGCCCTTCGTGCCCGGCAATGAGTTTGCCGGCGTGATCTCAGCCGTCGGCGGCGATGTCAAAAACCTCTCAGTGGGCCAGCGGGTCATGGGCACGGCGGCAGGGTCCTATGCGGACAAGCTCAAGGCACCAGCCCTTTTGTGCATCCCCACCTCCGCCGACATGACTGACGAAATTGCAGCGGGCTTTGCCATCTCCTACGCCACAGCCCTGTATGCATGGCGCGACTGCGGCAAGGCCCTGACCGGAGAAACGGCCCTTGTGCTGGGCGCGTCCGGCGGTGTGGGACAGGCGGCGATCGCTGTGGGCAAGGCCATGGGGCTGCGGATCATCGGCGCGGCGGCGACAGAAGACAAACGCGCGGCGGCAAAGGCCGCGGGCGCAGATGAAACGGTGGACTACACACAGCCCAACTGGCGGGATGAGCTCAAGCAGCTGACAGCAAAAAGCGGGCTTGATCTTGTCTATGACCCGGTCGGCGGCGACGCGGCGGAAGCGGCCATGCGCTCCCTGTCACCCGGTGGGCGGCATCTGGTGGTCGGGTTTGCAGCCGGCGACATTCCCAAGGTGGGTCTCAACATTCCCCTGCTCAAGCGCTGCTCCATCGTGGGGGCGGACTGGGGTGGCGAGATCCGCGCCAACCCGGTGCTGGCGGCGGAACAGTTTGCCACCCTTCTTGAATGGTTCGCCCAGCGCAAGATGACGCCCGCGCCGGTGACAACACGGGCCATGGCCGAGCTGCCACAGGCCCTGCGGGACCAGCTGGACCGCAAGCTTGTAGGCAAGCTGGTGATGGTGAATTAGCCACATCGTGGTTGCGCTAGGTGATCGCCGGCTTAATGGCCATACCAAATTCTTCACAACACATCCGCCTCGCTATTGTCCGGCTTGACCGGACAATCCAGAAATACGGGGCACACCCACGGGCTCACAATGGATCCCACCCCTCCGGTCGAGCCGGAGGGCTAAAGGGTCACCAAGCCGGGGGATGGCGGTTTTGTGGCGAACGGAGTCCGGGGTGCGGATACAATAAAGGGCCGGATACTGAGTATCCGGCCCTTTTCCTAGGTGCGATGGGGGTGGCTTACTTCATATCGAAGCGATCTGCTTCCATGACCTTGGTCCAGGCGCACACGAAGTCGACGATGAACTTCTCCGTCGCGTCGTCCTGGGCATAGACCTCGGCGAGGGCCCGCAGCTGCGAGTTGGAGCCGAAGACCAGGTCCACGCGGGTGCCGGTCCACTTGACGGCGTCGGTGGCGCGGTCGCGGCCTTCGAAGACCTCCTCATCCGCATCCACTGGCTTCCACGCGGTTGCCATGTCGAGCAGGTTGACGAAGAAGTCGTTCGTCAGGGCGCCGGGCGTCTCGGTGAACACGCCATGCTTCGAGCCATCTGCATTGGTTTCGAGCACACGCATGCCGCCGATCAGCACCGTCATTTCCGGGGCGCTCAATGTCAGCAACTGCGCCTTGTCCACCAGTAGCTCTTCCGCAGACACGGAGAACTTGGCCCGGGCATAGTTGCGGAAGCCGTCTGCCGCAGGCTCAAGCACATCGAAAGAGTCCACGTCTGTCTGCTCCTGGCTCGCATCGGTGCGGCCGGGATTGAACGGGACGTTGACTTCGTGACCGGCGGCTTTCGCAGCCTGCTCGATGCCGACATTGCCGGCGAGCACGATCACATCCGCAAGGGATACCTGCTTGCCATCACTCTCCTTCGTGCTTTGGGCGTCGTTGAACGCTGTCTGCACAGCTTCCAGCTTTGCCAGCACTGTCGCCAGTTCAGCGGGTTTGTTGACAGCCCAGTCCTTTTGCGGGGCCAGGCGAAGGCGGGCACCATTGGCCCCACCGCGCATGTCTGATCCGCGGAAGGTTGAGGCGGACGCCCAGGCGGTCGATACCAGCTGGGAGACCGTGAGGCCGGTGGCGGCAATCTGGTTCTTCAGGTGGTCCGCATCCGCCACGGTGATGACCGGATGGGTGGCGTCGGGAATCGGGTCCTGCCAGAGCAGTTCTTCTTCAGGCACTTCCGGACCCAGATAACGGGACTTGGGACCCATGTCGCGGTGCAGGAGCTTGTACCAGGCGCGGGCAAACGCATCCTGGAACTCGGCCGGGTTCTCGTGGAAGTGCCGCGAGATTTTCTCGTAGTCCGGGTCCATGCGCATGGCCATGTCGGCGGTGGACATGAAGATGGGCACCTTCTTCGACCCATCGGCGGCGTCCGGTGCCATGTCCTCTTCCTGGAGGTTCTTTGGCGTCCAGACATGGGCCCCGGCCGGGCTTTTGGTCAGCTCCCAGTCATATTTGAACAGCACATCGAAATAGCCGTTGTCCCACTGGGTGGGGTTTGGCGTCCATGCGCCTTCAAGACCAGACGTGATGGTGTCTCCGCCCTTGCCGCTGGCATGGGTAGACAGCCAGCCGAAGCCCTGGGCCTCGAGTGCGCCACCTTCTGGCTCGACGCCCACATTGGCCGCGTCGCCGGCACCATGCATCTTGCCGAAGGTATGACCGCCAGCCGTCAGAGCCACGGTTTCGTAATCGTTCATGGCCATGCGGGCGAAGGTTTCGCGGATGTCGCGGGCAGAGGCCAGCGGATCGGGATTACCGTCGGGGCCTTCCGGGTTCACGTAGATGAGGCCCATCTGAACGGCGGCAAGCGGGTTTTCCAGCTCACCGGCGGCGCTGTCGCCGCTGTCCAGGTCGCGGCGGCCGCCATAGCGGCTTTCAGGGTTTTCACTGATCGCCAGCCACTCGGTTTCGCGGCCCCAATAGGTGTCTTCTTCCGGCTCGTACACGTCCGCACGTCCCCCGCCGAAGCCGAAGGTCTTGCCGCCCATGGTTTCGATTGCGACATTGCCCGCGAGCACCAGCAGGTCCGCCCAGGAAATCTTGTTGCCGTATTTCTGCTTGATCGGCCACAACAGGCGGCGGGCCTTGTCGAGGTTGCCGTTGTCGGGCCAGGAGTTGAGGGGGGCAAAGCGCTGCATGCCGGTGCCCGCACCGCCACGGCCATCGCCGGTGCGGTAGGTGCCGGCGGCGTGCCAGGTCATGCGGATGAACAGCCCGCCGTAATTGCCGTAGTCAGCCGGCCACCAGTCCTGGCTGTCGGTCATCAATGCGGTCAGGTCTTTTTTCAGCGCGGCATAATCCAGCGACTTGAAGGCTTCTGCGTAATTGAAGTCCGGATCCATGGGATCGGACTTGGCAGAATTCTGATGCAGGATTCTGAGGTTGAGCTGGTTTGGCCACCAGTCCCGGTTGGACCGGGTGCTGGCCGCCGCGCCGCTGGCGCCGCCATGGAAGGGGCAGCCGGATGCTTGTGCGTCACTCATGGGTCGTTCCTCCAAACAGGGTGGCCCATCCTTGCGTGGGCCGATGACACAAATGTATCGGCACACAAAAATAAGCTCCAATCGTATTTACTGAACTATTCGATCAGAATATCTTATGGGAATGATCTCAACCAAACAGCTTTTGTATTTCGATGCGGTGGCGCGCCTGAAACATTTCGGCCGGGCAGCAGAGGAGCGGGCCGTGACCCAGCCTGCCCTGTCAATGCAGATACAGGAAATGGAACGCGAGCTGGGGGTGGCGCTTGTGGAGCGTGGCCGGACCATCCGGCTGACGGATGCGGGTGCGGAGATTGCCGCGCGGGCCGCTGCCATTCTGCAGCAGATTGACGGGTTGTCTGACTTTGCGTCCCAGCGGCAAGGGGTTTTGACCGGGCGGCTGCGGCTGGGGGTCATTCCATCCATTGCGCCCTATCTGCTGCCGTCCGTCCTGCCGGAATTGCAGGCGCGCTACCCGCATCTGGAACTGCGCATTCGTGAAACCCTGACCGAGTATCTGCTGGGACAGCTGGAAGACGGCACGCTGGACGTGGCGCTGCTCGCCCTGCCGGTGGACGCGGCGGGGCTGGAAACGATCGCGCTGTTTGAAGACCGGTTCCTGCTGGCGACGGCAGCGGATGCCCCCGCCCCCAAGCGCAAGTGGGCCCGCACCGACGCGCTTGATGATGCGCCGCTGCTCTTGCTGGAAGAAGGGCATTGTCTGCGAGAGCAGGCCTTGAGCTTTTGTTCCCTGCGCAGCACGGACAACGCGGATTCCTTCGGCGCCTCCAGCCTCTCCACCCTTGTGCAGATGGTGGCAAGCGGCATGGGGCAAACGCTGCTACCGGAAATGAGCGTTGGGCTTGAAGCGGCACGCAACGACCTGCGCGTCATGCGGTTTGAAACCCCTGAACCCTCGCGCACCGTTGGCCTTGCCTTTCGCAAGACGTCCCCGCTAAAGGCTGATTTTGAGGCACTGGGGACGGTGATTGCCGACACGCAGCCCGCACCAGCGAAAATCTAGACCACTACTCGACCACCAAAAGGGTTTTGGCCATCCGGGTGGTTGTCTCCACGTAGCGCTTCTGGGACCAGCCACAGGTTTTGGTCAGGTGTTCCCAGTTCTGGATGGAGACGAGCATCCACAGGATGTCGGTCGCCTGTTTGACCGTGTGGTCCGGTGACAGGGTTCCGTCCTTTTTCAAGGCCTTGATGGCCGCTTCGCAGCCATGGCGGATGGCCTGCTGGCGGTCTTCCCACGTGGCGGCGACGGCGTCGTCCGTATCCTTCATGGCCATGAGGGCGCGGGCATTGCCGTAAATCTTGGGGACGTAGTTGCCCCAGGCGGCAATGTAGAGCTCCAGGCGCTCAATGCCTGACCCGGCGGCCCGGCTGGGGGCCAGGCCCTTATCTACATTATTGAGCTGATCGAGATAGCGCACGGTGGCGATCAGGAGATCAGCGCGGTTGGGAAAATGCAGGTACAGCGCCTGCCGGCTGATACCGGCAGCCTTGGCGACATCCGACATGCGGACGTCTCCTGGCGTGCCGTTCTCGAGTAGATCGCTGGCGGATTGAAGAATTTTGCTGCGGGTATCTGATTGCTCACTTGACATGATGTAAAGTACCGCCTACTTGTCACCACGTCAACTTGACATGGTGTCAAGTGAAAGCCGCAGCAGGAGCCGGTCACATGAGCAATTCAGCGAAGAAAATATTCATCTGGGTGGCGCACCCCAAAGCCAACACCCTGAACAGCGGTATTGCCGATGCCTATGCCGCCGGCGCCGCGCGCCAGGGCGCGGAGATTCGCCGCATGGATTTGAGCGACATGGCGTTTGATCTCAATTTTGAGGGCTATGATGATCCCTATGCGGACAATACCAAGGCCGCCGTTGGATCAGGGGGGAAGGCGCTGGAGCCCGATCTGCTGCAGTGGCAGGCCAATATGCGCTGGGCGGATCACGTGATGATCGTCCACCCCTATTGGTGGGGCGCGATGCCGACCAAGGCCAAGGCGGTGCTGGATCGTGCGCTGACGCCGGGCTTTGCGTTCAAATATCACCAGCGCGGCGTCAAATGGGACAAGCTGCTGGAAGGCAAGACGGCCGACGCAATCATCACCTCCGACACCCCGCCCCTGCTCGACACCCTGCTCTATCGCAGCCCCGGTCGTCGCGTGATCAAGAACCAGGTGCTGGATTTCTGCGGCATCAAGTCCAAGAACATCCTGCAGTGGGGCTCCGTGAAGCTTGCCAGCGACAAAAAGATTGGTCGCTGGATCGGCAAGGCTGAGAAGCTGGGGGCGTTGGCGGCGTAAAGGCCTAGGCGGTGCCATGAATGCTGGATGTCATGCTGTGAACGTCCAACACCTTGCCACGTGGCGCCGCGAGTGGGCCCTCCGGTCAAGCCGGAGGGATACGGTGGTGGGCGAATAGGTGGTTCGCGACATTACATTGCCGCCTGCCGCTTCAGCCTTCAGGGTTTCTGTGATCTTCACCAGAATCGACACCAAACCCGTGTCCCTCCGGCTTGACCGGAGGGTCTACTCGCCGTCGTTACGCGATCACTGGTTGAGGTCTTCTGCCAGGTCGCGCCACTCAGGATTGGCTTCATTTATCAGCTTTATTTTCCAGGCGCGGAGCCAGTGTTTCAGACGACGTTCCCGGCGACGGGCGGCTTCCCGACTGTCATGAAGCTCGTAGTAAACGAGCAGTTTCAGGTCATGCTGTTGCGAGAAGCCGGGAACAGTGCCGGTCTTGTGGGTTTCCACGCGATGCACAAGGTCATCCGTGTGGCCGACATAAAGCGTGCCGTGCATGCGGTTGGACATGATGTACACATAGAAAGCCATGCCCAATGGCACCGTGAGTGGGCCCTCCGGTCAATCCCCCGATCAAGTCGGAGGAGGAGGGATACGGAATTATGATCCGCGTTTTCCCAACTCTAGCTTGCCTTAGTCCGCGAACGCATCTTCCCATGAGCCGCGCGTCGATGCCTTGGAATATTCCGTGGCGCGGTTTTCGAAGAAGTTGGTGTGCTCGATGCCGTTGAGCATTTCGTCCATCCAGGGCAGTGGGTTCTTCTCGATGCCGTAGATGGGCTGCAGGCGGATCTGGCTCAGGCGGCGGTCGGCGATGTAGCGGATGTAGTCCTTGACGCCCTGGGCATCGAGGCCTTCGACGCCACCCATTTCAAACGCCAGGTCGATGAAGGCATCTTCGTGGTGGATGATGGTTTCGCAGGCCTTGTAGACGTCGCGCTGTGTCTGCTCATCCCAGCAGTCCGGGAACTCATCCACCCAGGTGCGGAACAAGCGCAGGATGGAGTTGCAGTGCAGGCTCTCATCGCGGGCGGACCAGGTGACGATCTGGCCCATGCCCTTCATCTTGTTGAAGCGCGGGAAGTTCATCAGCACGGCAAAGGATGCAAACAGCTGCACGCCTTCGGTGAAGCCGCCGAACACGGCCAGGGTCTTGGCGACGTCTGACTTTGTCTCCGTGCCCCACTCCTGCATGAAGTCGTATTTGTCCTTCATCTCGGCATATTTGAGGAAGGCTTCGTATTCGACTTCCGGCATGCCCAGCGTATCAAGCAGATGCGAGTAGGCGGCCACATGGATCGTTTCCATGTTCGAGAATGCCGAGAGCATCATCAGAACTTCGGTGGGTTTGAACACACCCATGTAGTTCTTCATGTAGCAGTTGTTCACTTCCACATCGGCCTGCACGAAGAAGCGGAAAATCTGCGTGAGGAGATTGCGCTCCTTGTCGTCGAGCTTGTGATGCCAGTCCTTGACGTCCTCCGCCATGGGCACTTCTTCCGGCAGCCAGTGAATGCGCTGCTGGGTGAGCCAAGCTTCATAGGCCCAGGGATACCGGAAGGGCTTGTAGGTGAGGCGTTCATCAAGAAGGGTCATGGGCTTGCGTTCCGATAAGTGCGTGCGAGATGGGCGTGCGAGTCACGGGCGAAATGTTGTTAACATTTACATAGCGCGAACCGGGGCGCACGCCCACCATATTGTGTGTTTTGGACGCAGTTTGTCACTACCGATAGTGGGCACACGGGCACACACACCCAAACAGCGCCATTGTCCGGTTTAACCGGACAATCCAGATGGCGGGTGCTGCCTGAATCCCACCCCTCCGGTCGAGCCGGAAGGCTAAAGGGTCACCAAGCCGGAGGATGGCGGCTGACAACATATTGTAAGCGCGGGGCCCGACCAGTTCTCTTTGCCGTATCCCCGGACCTGATCCGGGGTCCACTCGCGGTTGCTGCGGTGTGACGGGTCCGAGAGTAGGCCCCGGATCAAGTCCGGGGACACGGAGAGATTGTCTCGAGCGAAAACCTGAGCGGCATGCCTCCAACGCAAAAAGCCTCCCCGGTGTGGGGAGGCTTTTCGAATGTTTGGGACCTGACGCCCGGACCTGACGCCCGGCCTCGGCCGACAGCCTTACTGGCAGGCGATGCACTCGTCGTAGTCGTTGGTTTCTGCCGGGTTGATGGCAACTGCCTGGCCATCGGCGGCGGCAGCGGCCAGCGGTAGATCGTCGAGCTGGCGAAGCGGCAGCTGGGCGACTTCGACATTGGCTGCGACGAGCGGTGCTTCTTCTTTCTTTTCAGCCCGCTGGATCGACAGGGACCGGCAGTAGTAGAGCGACTTCACGCCGCGCTTCCAGGCCAGCATGTGAATCTGGTGCAGGTCGCGCTTGTGCACGTCTGCGGGCAGGAACACGTTGACGGACTGGGACTGGTCGATGTGCTCTGACCGGTCCCCGGCATGTTCCACGACCCAGCGCTGATCCAGTTCGAAGGCGGTCTTGAACACGTCCTTCTCGTCCTGGCTCAGGAAGGTGAGGTGCTGGACAGAGCCGCCATTGATGGTGATGGAGGACCAGGTGTCTGCGTCGTCCATGCCTTTTTCTGCGAGCAGCATTTTCAGGTACTTGTTCCGTACACTGAAGGAGCCTGACAGGGTCTTGTGGGTGTAGGCGTTGGCCGCAAAGGGCTCGATGCCGGCGGACGTACCCCCGCAGATGATGGAGATGGACGCGGTTGGTGCGACGGCTGTCTTGTTGGAGAAGCGCTCCATGATGCCGTAATCAGCAGCATCCGGGCACGGCCCGCGCTCTTTGGCCAGCTTCTGCGAGGCGGCTGTTGCGTGCTCGTCAATGTGCTGGAAAATCCGCTTGTTCCAGACCTTCGCCATCACGCTTTCAAACGGGATCATCTTGGACTGGAAGTAGGAGTGCAGACCCATGACGCCCAGACCAACGGAGCGTTCACGCTCTGCGGCATAGCGGGCGCGGGACATGGCGTCCGGTGCGCGGTCGATGAAGTCCTGCAGGACGTTATCGAGGAAGCGCATGATGTCTTCGATGAAGAGCTCTTCGCCGGACCATTCGTCATAGAGTTCCGCGTTGACGGAGGAGAGGCAGCACACAGCGGTGCGCTCTTCACCCAGATGGTCCATGCCCGTGGGGAGTGTGATCTCGGAGCACAGGTTGGACATCTTCACGTTGAGGCCGGCGAGCTTGTGGTGCTCGGGCACGGCCTTGTTCACGTGGTCGCCGAACAGCATGTAGGGCTCGCCCGTTTCGATGCGGGCCATGAGCAGGCGGATCCACAGATCGCGGGCACCGACGGAGCGCATGACGGCGCCGTCTTTCGGGCTCACGAGCGCCCACTCTTCGTCGTTCTCTACAGCGCGCATGAACGCGTCTGAGATCACAACGCCGTGGTGCAGGTTGGGTGCCTTGCGGTTGGGGTCACCACCGGTGGGGCGGCGCAGCTCGATGAACTCTTCGATTTCCGGGTGGTTGATGTCGAGATAGACAGCAGCCGAGCCACGACGCAGCGAGCCCTGAGAGATCGCGAGTGTCAGCGAATCCATCACGCGGATGAAGGGAATGATGCCCGATGTCTTGCCAACGCCGCCGACCGTCTCACCGATGGAGCGCAAATTGCCCCAGTAGGAGCCGATGCCGCCGCCCTTGGAGGCGAGCCACACATTCTCGTTCCACAGACCGACAATGCCGTCGAGGCTGTCATTTGCTTCGTTCAGGAAGCAGGAAATGGGTAGGCCGCGCTCGGTGCCACCATT
Source organism: Candidatus Phaeomarinobacter ectocarpi (assembly GCF_000689395.1). Lineage (GTDB taxonomy): Bacteria > Pseudomonadota > Alphaproteobacteria > CGMCC-115125 > CGMCC-115125 > Pyruvatibacter > Pyruvatibacter ectocarpi. The sequence continues at coordinate 426,843 of NZ_HG966617.1, read as the reverse complement.
GGAGAGCACGGGCGTGGACGGCATGAACCATAATTTGGAGATGTAGTCATAGATGCGCTGGGCGTGGGCATCGTCGTCGCCGTAATAAGACGCGACGCGCGCGAACAGGTCCTGGAAGCTCTCGCCCGGCATCAAGTACCGGTCCACGAGGGTTTCACGGCCAAAATCGGTCAGCAGGGCGTCGCGGGTGCGATCTACCTCTACCCGGCCGCGCTTCTCAAACTGAACTGCCTGCGTCTGAAACATGACTTCTTCTGCTCCCCCTCGATGGTACCCGGTCAAGGCCCGCATGCCTTGTAAAAAACCGTGTGCCTAAATTGGCAAACTATCCCGTGCACCTGATCCAGCCGGAGCCCCCTGGGGCTTCTCACATCGGCTGGACACCGCGCACACCTCTCCCGCACCGAGAAATACACCTCGGAAAACACGCCTAAACGTCTATGAAACGACCGTTCTGGCCGGACTGGCAGGCCCGGAAGAGAATTTCACTCCCCCGTGGTGCTTTGGACTCCCCTCTTGAAGTCCGCCGAACCGGCTGCCAACACGAGATATAGTATCTGCAGGTGTTTTACCGTCAAGTGATTGTGTCAGTCTGTTAACGAAAAAAGGGCGAACAAACCCCATTGACAGGTTTGCAAATCAGCGCTCCGCCGCTTGGTTAATGGGATTGGGCGCAAAAACTTTTTTCCACTGCAAATCGAATTGGTTAACGCTGGCCGGTCAGACCACCATATTTAGGGCGCCAAACACAACATATAGTGGCTCGGGACCGGCAAATCCCTCCACCTATGGGTGCAATACGTTAACATCGGCAAGAGCAAATCACCTGTCACGCCCGACTTATCCACAAGTCTATCCCCGTTAAGAGGGGTGGGTTGGTGCGCTGGGTGCCCCTATATGGGGGGTGTGCGCACTATGCCGTGGAAGCGGCGCATTTCCGTGCCAAACTGGCGCTTGATCATCCAGCCTTAAGCCTTCTGGGGAGCCTGCCGCAGCCGATGCCTGATATGTCTTCCACAACCCCACGCCGGGATAATTATCCAGAGATTGCGCCCTACCGCACCGGTCGCCTCAAGGTCTCGGACATCCACGAGATCTATTATGAGGAATCCGGCAATCCGGACGGCAAGCCGGCGCTGGTGCTGCATGGCGGCCCGGGGGGAGGCTCCAACCCGACCATGCGCCGCAGCCATGATCCCGATACCTACCGCATCATCCTGTTTGACCAGCGCGGCTGTGGGAAATCGACGCCCTATGCGGATCTGCGCGAGAACACGACCTGGGACCTGGTGGCGGACATTGAAAAGCTGCGCGAGGAACTGGGCATTGATAAATGGCAGGTCACGGGTGGCTCATGGGGCTCTGCCCTGGCGCTGGCCTACGCGGAAACCCACCCGGAGCGGGTGACCGAAATGGTGCTGCGCGGCATCTTCACCCTGCGCAAGGTGGAACTGGACTGGTTTTATGCGGGCCGCCTCGGCGAAAACGGCACGGCGGCGCTTTATCCAGAAGCGTTTGAAAAATATGTGGCGCCGATTCCCGACGCCGAGCGCGGCGACATGATTGCCGCCTACTACAAACGGCTGACCAGCGATGACGCTGAGGTTCGTCTTGAGGCGGCGCGCGCCTGGAGCACATGGGAAGGCTCAACCCTCTCCCTGCTGCCTGACCCGGACCGCGAAGCGCGCTTTGGCGCAGATGATTTTGCCGAGGCCTTTGCCCGCATCGAATGTCATTACTTTATCAATGACGGCTTTTTTGAAGCGGACGGCCAGCTCATTGCCAATGCGCACAAGCTCAGGGGCATTCCCTGCGTCATGGTTCAGGGTCGTTACGACGTGGTAACCCCGGTCATGACAGCATGGGCACTGAAACAGGCACGGCCGGAGGCAGAATTGAAGATCGTGCCCGACGCCGGCCACACAGCAACAGAGCCGGGCATCATTCACGAGTTCATCACGGCCACAGACAAGTTCAGGTAGCCCACATATCTAGAAGTTTGCCCGCCCTTTGCGCGGCACCTTTGACCAAGCGAGAGCAGTATCATGCGTCAGTTCTTCATAACCATCGCCGGTGTTTTGACCGCCTTGTTGATTGCGGTGTTCATTATCCCCGTCGTTCTGGTGGCCATGGTGGCGTCATCGGTGACGCCGGAGCAGGAACCCTTGCCCGAGCGCAAGGTGGTGCTGATTGATCTGGCGGACCCGGTCTATCAGCAGCCGGTGCAGAACTTCTTTGCCTTCGCTGACGGATATGACGTCCTGACGCTGGCCAGCCTGCATGACGGGCTGAGGCAGGCGGCTGAGGACGACACCGTGGAAGCGCTCTACATTCGCGGCGGCATGGGGTTTGTGGGCTCGACCACCGCCAATGAAATTCTGGAAGCGATGGCGCCGTTCAAGGCGTCAGGCAAACCGGTTTATGGCTACACCCAGGACATCGCTCCTGAAGCGCTGGGCGACTATCAGGTGCTGGCGCAGGCGGACACGATCTGGATGCAGCCGACCGGCAGCTTCATGCCTGCAGGCCTGAGTGCGCGGCTGACCTATGCCCGCGACGCGCTGGACCAGATTGGCGTCACCGCCGAGAAAGTGGCGTTCAGCGAATACAAGGGTGCAATGGACACCTTTACGGATACGCAGATGAGCGCGCCCCAGCGCGAAGCCAACCAGCGGCTGGTGGATGTGATCTATGCCAGCATCGCTGACAGCATTACGGCGGGCCGCGACATGAGCGCCGCTGACCTTGATGCAGCACTCGCTGTTGCGCCCTTTGGGGCGGTGGCAGCGGTTGAAGCAAAGCTCATCGACAAGCTGGCCTATGAACGCGAAGTGGCTGACCTGGTGCTGGCTGCAGCTGGCGATGACGCCGACTTTGTGTCGCTGGCAAGCTATGCGGCTGCAGAGGCTACTTCCCGTGAAGGCGACGTGATTGCGGTTGTGTATGGCGAGGGCGCCATCGTGTCCGGTGAATCTCCGCCCATGGGTCCCTTTGGTGGCGAACCGATGATCGGCTCGGACACCATGGCCAACGCCATTCTGGATGCTGCGGACGACGAAGAGGTGAAAGCCATTGTGGTGCGCATTGATTCACCGGGTGGATCAGCCTCAGCCTCCGACCAGGTGTGGGACGCGATCCGCGCCGTGCAGGCCCGCGACATTCCCGTCATCGCCTCCATGGGATCGGTGGCAGCATCCGGCGGCTACTACATTCCCGCCGGGGCAGACGTCATCGTGGCGCACCCGACAACAGTGACAGGGTCCATCGGCGTGATCGGTGCGAAATTCTCCGTAGGCGGATTGTTTGAGAAGATCGGCGTCAATGTGGATGCGGTCTCGACAAACGACAATGCGGACATCTGGGCCATGGATACGCGCTTCAGCGATCCCCAGCGGGCGCGATTTACCGCATGGCTTTCAACGGCGTATGAAGACTTCAAGGACCGTGTGGCTGGCGGACGCAATCTGTCTGCTGCTGAAACCGAAGAGATTGCCCGTGGCCGTGTCTGGGCCGGCGTGGACGCCATGGACAAGGGCCTGGTGGACAAGCTGGGCGGGTTCAGCACGACGATTGAAGCGGCCCGCGAAGTGGTGGGTCTTGAGGAAGGCGCACCGGTTCAGCTGCGCACCTTCCCTAAACCGCGCACCTTCCAGGAAGAACTGTTCGGCTTTGCGCTCAACGCAGAAGCCGTGGCCAGAACGCTGGTGACCATGTCAACGATTGCAGACCATCCCGAAGTCAGCGCGCTGGTGAAGGAACTCGCCGCAGACGGTCGTGGTCTGGAGGCCCGGGCCCGTGTGCCGGAGATGCGGTAGACATTGACCTTCAGATATCTGCTAGCGGCTCTCGCGATCATACTCTTCAGCTCTTGCTCCGATGGAAATCGGAGTGAGAGGCTAGTGAAGATCTACTACATACCCTTTGGGCTGGCGACCATGTTTCCGGTGACCGTGGACTCCATTTCCGATCCAATGCGCATTGGTTTGGTGCATAAGGATGATTGGAGGCTCACAAGAGCCTTAAATATGATTGATGCTTCTGGGGCTGGAAGTTTCGATGGGATGGCTGTCAGGGCAAAGTTTGAGTTCCCCGACGGGCGCAGCATCTTCATTGACAACAGAGGCGGTGTTCTGTTGCCGACATCTGCAGAAAAGCACTTGAACAGCCAGCGCCTCACGGTGATGGGTCGCTTCATAATGCAAATGACCCAAAACAGAACCTAGAAAACTCTGCTTGGGATTGGCCCCAGCAAGCCAATTCAGGCCAGCGCCTCCCTTAAATACCCGCATCCCCGGACTTGATCCGGGGTCCACTCGCGGTCGCTGTGCAGTTGATTGTTTGCGAGTAGGCCCCGGATCACGTCCGGGGCTACGGAAAGTTTTTTCAGGAATCTATCCCCGGTCTTCTTGGCGGCCTCATACTGGGTGCGCCTCGTGCTTGAGGGCATCCCGGACCGTCCGGGCTTGGGCATGGGGGCGGATGGCCTTGTGGGCTGCTTGCGGGTAACGAACGCAGGTGACCATGAGGCGGCAAAGGCTCGGCCCGGCGCGTAAAGTAAGATCGCCCCGGTGGACGTGCATGCGGACGCGACACATGGCCAGACCGGTGTCGGAATGCATGTGTGACCGGTAGCAGGGCTGCGGTGGAACACTGCGAGGTAACGCCTCGCGCCATTGCTTGTGCCCCAGCCGAAGACCATCCGTAACGGGAGCGCTGCTTACGAGCGGCACTCGATACAGTTCTTGATCACAACGGCCGGGCTGCCACGGCAGCGCTCCCGTTCTCCCTCATGCTTTCGCGGATTTGTGTCCGGCGGAGCTTTTGGTGCTGGCCAAAGGCAGGAGTGCGAGTCACCATCGGTTCTGAAAAATGAACAAACCAAATCCAATCGGAGGAACAACGATGCGTAATTCAAATCGGCAGTGGGTGTTGCGGCAGCGGCCTGAAGGCGACATTTCGGATGGCGATCTGGAACTGGTGGATGCGCCAAAGCCCGAAGCGGGTGACGGCGAAATTCTGATCCGTACGATTTATCTGTCGCTGGATCCCACCAACCGCATCTGGATGAGCGACATGGACCAGTACATGCCGCCGGTGGAGATCGGCGATGTGATGCGCGGTGGCACCCTGGGCGTCGTGGAGCAGTCCAACCTGGATGGGTTTGACGTGGGCGACATCGTGGTGCCGGGCCTTGGCGGCTGGCAGGACTACACGGTGTCGGACGGCACGGGCGTGTCCAAGATACCGGCCGGGCTTGGCATTCCGCTGGACGCGTTCATGAGTGTGCTCGGCGCGACGGGGATGACGGCCTATTTCGGGCTGCTGGAAATCGGCCAGCCCAAGGCGGGTGAAACGGTCGTGGTGTCTGCGGCGGCGGGCGCTGTTGGCTCGACGGTGGGGCAGATTGCCAAGATCAAGGGCTGCCGTGTTGTGGGCATCGCCGGGTCGGATGAAAAATGCAAGTGGGTTGTGGATGATCTGGGGTTTGATGCCTGCATCAACTACAAAAAGGAAAACGTGCTCGAGGCTCTCAGGCGCGAGTGCCCCAACGGCATTGACGTCAACTTTGAAAATGTCGGGGGCGAAATCCTCGATGCCGTCCTTACCCTGATCAATGACAATGCACGCATTCCGCTGTGTGGTCTCATCTCTACCTACAACGCAGAAGGAGATGTGCCGGGGCCTTACATGTTCCGCAACATCCTGATGAAGCGGGCCCGGGTGGAAGGGTTCATCATCATTGATTTTCTCGAGCGCTTTGCTGAAGGCCAGGCTGAAATGGGCCAGTGGCTGGCGGAGGGCAAACTCAAATACCGCACGGACATCGTGGACGGGCTGGAGACTGCGCCCAAGGCGCTTGATCGGCTGTTTACCGGGGAAAATATCGGCAAATTGCTGGTGCGGGTGTCGGACGAACCGGCCGCCTGATCAGCCGGCCCCGGCTCACACCCCGGTCCATGCTCCGACTTTGCCCGGTTAACGTGGTTTTTACTGGGAGGGATGCACGCTGCAGTTGAACAATTGCAACTCCATTGCGGCGGGCGCCCCTCCCATGACCACTCCACTTGGTTTCGAAGACGTTGTGAAGCTTGAGCGCGATAACTCGCCGCTCAATCGCGAATCCGCGGTTACCAAGATCGGCCAGCTCATGGCAGAGGGAAAACTGCAAGGCGTTGAAGCCACCATTGCCGAAGACGTAGTGGTTCGCATGGCGGAAGACGCGGACATGCTGGTGCGCTCTGCCCTGGCCCGCCAGATTGCGCTCTATCCGCTGTTGCCCACGGGCATGGCCGAGCAGATGGCGCGCGACGTCGCAGACGTCAGCGTGCCGGTTCTCCAGCACTGGCCGGATCTCTCCGACGAGCTTCTGATTTCCGTGATCTCGGAAGAAGTGGAAGCCAAACAGGTGGCGATTGCCCAACGTCCGACCGTGTCCGAGCAGGTGTCCGGCGCGTTGATTGATACGGGCAACTCGAATGTTGTGAGCGTGCTGCTTGAAAATGAAGGCGCGCGCATCACCGCTGACGCCCTGCAGCGGGCGCTGACGGACCATCAGGACCATGACCATATTCCGGTGCTTGTTGCCAAACGCCCGGACCTGACAGCTGAAACCTGCCTGCACTGCGTGTCGCTTGTGGTTGCCGATCAGCTTGAATCAGATGTGGCCAACGAGATGCGGCGTTTCCTGGTGCAGCAGGAAGAGCTGCCCGCGGAAATGGCGTCTGAGCTTGTGGCCCATGCGCGTGAGCAGGCGGTTGCTGAAATGACCGCCGGTGAAATCGACGATGAGAAGGTCGAAGAATTTGTGGGCGTGCTGCACCGTAGCGGGCGGCTGACGCCGACCATGCTTCTGCGCTCCTTGTGCTCTGGCGATCTTCGGTTTGTGGAAATGGCCTTTGCCCGACTGGCGAAGACGACGCAGGATCATGTCCGCGCGGCCATGGAGCCGGGCAGTGGCGAAGTTTTCAAATCCATTTATGACAGCACGCGCCTGCCCAAGAGCCTGCGGCCTGCCTTCGGTGCTGCCTTGGCGGCGGCGGCCCAGGAACGCATGCGGGCCGGTGACGGACAGATGGAACCGCAGCGCTATGTGCCGACGGTCATCTCCAGCATTGTCGGGGCCTATGGCACGGTGGCGCCGGCGGAGCTGGAGCATGTGATGGCGGAACTCTCCCGCGAGCTCAAACGCGAAAAAGAAGAAGCGCTGGATTCACGCGCTAAGATGCGCGTCTAGTCATCCACCCACAGGCGCAACAGGTTTGTGCGGACCTTGGCCACCCGGTCGAGGATCGGACGATCGTCCGGGCGATCCCTTAAATCCTGCATCACGCAATCAAGGTCATAGAGCATCTCGCGGGCACCGGGATCACGCACATAGGAGCGTACCCAGCCGACCACCGCCAGCCGCTCCCCCTTGGTGACCTCCGCTACATGATGCAGCGCGCCCGTTGAATACAGAACCATATGGCCCTTTGGCGGTTTGATGATGCGCTCACCATCGCCCTGCTCAATCACCAGCTCACCGCCTTCATAGGTGTCCGGCTCAGCCAGGAACAATGTGAAGGACATGTCGGACCGGGCATTGTTGAGGAGCGCATTGTCCACATGGGTACCGTAGGTCATGCCGGGCTTGTAGCGGCTGACCAGAAAACCGGCGAGACGCTTGGGCCATGCCAGGGCCTTGAACTTGTCGGACCGGGCAAGCGCCTGTCCGACAATCTTGGCGACCTCCTGAACGACCGGCCCGTCGGACTCCTCGTTGTGTTTGACGGATTCAGCCTGCCAGCCAGCGCCGGCGGCTCCCTCGTGGAAGCCGCCATGCTTGACCGTGGTTATGACCTTGGCGAGCTCTTCGCGCGTCAGAATGTCGTCGAATTCATAGATCATCGAAAGTTATCCCCGCACTCTTCCGCGCCGTTAGACTCTGCCGTTAGTAGTTGACGCGGTCGGTGATGGCACCGTCCACGATCATGTTGATGCCGGTGGTGAAAGAGGATTTGGGACTGGCGAGGAACGCTGTTGCATTTGCAATGTCCTGCGGCGTTGCCATCCGGCCCATGGGATTGCGGGCCATGGTGGCTTTGAACATGTCGGGCATGTTTTCCTCGACCATGTGCCAGACACCGCCTTCGAAATACACGGTGCCTGGCGACACGACGTTGGCGCGCACGTGTTCGCCGGCCAGTTCCTTGGCCAGACCTTTGACAAGGTGGACCATGGCTCCCTTCACGGCACCATAGGCGGAGGCGTCGGTGGCTGACACAGACGAGACAGACCCAATGGCGATGATGGCGGCGTCGCCATTTGCAGCAGCGGACTTTTTCAACTCGGGCAGCGCTGCCTCGACGGAGCGCACGGCGCCCATGATGTCGATGTCAAAACCGCTCTTCCACGCCGCTTCGGTATTGCCGATCGCCAGGGCGGAGGCATTGGAAACCAGCACATCAATGCCGCCGAGCTCTTTGGCGGCGTCGCCGATGAAGCCCTTGAGGCTGTCGGCGTCGGAGATGTCTGCGGCGGCACCCCAGACCTTGGTGCCATGGGCGGCTGCCATCTCTTTTACAGCGTCCGCGATCTGGTCTGCGTTGCGGGCGCAGATGGCCACGTCGCAGCCTTCTGCGGCCAGGGTTTCGGCGATGGCCCGTCCAATACCGCGTGTGCCGCCGGTGACGATGGCCTTCTTGCCTTTGAGACCCAGATCCATGGTGAAGCTCCCTGCTGTTCTTTTGATGAGTTGGTTTCTGTTCGGTAAGCATCCTAGAATGGCCAGTGAAAACAACAAGCGCAGAAACACACAAGCCCTGATACACGGCGGAGACACTCCCATGGACATTTCCCTTAGCCCGGCCGACGAAACCTTTCGCCAGGAGGTGCGTGCCTTTCTGGATGCGGAACTCAGCGACGAGCTGCGGGAGGCGGGCCGTCTGACCAGTGGCATCTTCACCGACAAGAAATGGAACATGCTGTGGCACAAGAAGCTCTATGCCAAAGGCTGGGTGGCCCCGAGCTGGCCCAAGGAATATGGCGGCACAGGCTGGACCGTGACGCAGCGGCATATCTTTTCGTCTGAATGCGCGCGCGCCGGAGCCCCCACCCTGTCGCCACTGGGCCTGCAGATGTGCGGGCCGATGCTGATCGGCCATGGCACACAGGAGCAAAAGGATTTTTACCTGCCGCGCATGCTGTCCGGCGAAGATTACTGGTGTCAGGGATATTCCGAACCCGGATCAGGCTCCGATCTCGCGTCGCTCAAATGCAAGGCTGAGAGCGACGGCGACGATTATGTGATCAACGGCACGAAAATCTGGACGACCCATGCCCATGAGGCCAACCGGATGTTCTGCCTTGTACGGACCGACAGCTCGGGCAAGCCACAGACGGGCATTACCTTTTTGCTGATTGATATGGATACGCCGGGTATCTCGGTTGAACCCATCATCACGCTGGCGGGCGACCACGAGTTCAACCAGGTGTTCTTCGACAATGTGCGCGTGCCCAAGGCCAATCGCGTTGGCGCTGAAAATGATGGCTGGACGGTTGCCAAGTATCTTCTGGAGTTCGAGCGCGGCGGCTCTTATGCGCCGCGCCTGCGGGTGGGCGTGGAGCGGCTCAAGTCGCTTGCGGCCAATCAGTCCAATGGCAATGGCGGCAGTGTTGCCGAGGATGATGCCTTTGTGGGCAAGCTGACCGCCTTTGAGGTGGCCCTGGACGCACAGGAAATGACCGAGAACCGCATCATGGCGGCGATGTCGAATGGCCAGAACCCGGGACCGGCCTCCTCCATGCTCAAGGTGTCGGGCACTGAGCTGCGTCAGGAGCTTGATCTGCTGGCGGTTGAGGCGATTGGCAATCTCGCCCTGCCGGACCAGATGCAGGCGCGTCAGCCGGGATCAAATGTCGAACCGGTGGGCAGTGCGGATGTGATGACCAAGATCCCGGCCATGCTCAACAATCGCGCCGGCACGATCTATGGCGGGTCGAGCGAAGTTCAGCGCGGCATCGTGGCGAAGATGGTTCTGGGGCTTTAAGGCCGCAGCCGCGCCAGCACGCCGGGCAACCGGAAAACGATCCACGCGGCAGTGACGACATTCCCGAGGATGACGACGCTGAGACCCCACAGGACACCGGTTGTCCTGCTGGGTTCCAGAACGATGATCAATCCTGCTGCGAGGACAAAGCCGAGATAGAGATCCGCAAGGGTCACGACGCCCCAGGGTTCGGCGAGCATGATCTCCAGCAAGGGAACTACCGACCTGCCGTCCGCAAAGCCCCAAATGATGGAGCCTGCGAAGGCGAGGCCGAGAATGGCTGAAAGGATGCGGAACCCTGTCATCTAGTCCTGTGCTTTCTTGTAGGCGCGCTGCTGACCACCGCCCATGGCATAGGGATGAGAGCCGGACAAGCCGCCATCCACCGGAAATGCCTGGCCGTTGACGTAGGACGCTTCATCACTGGCAAGGAACAGGGCCATGTTTGAAATCTCTTCGGGGCGGCCGGCGCGTTTGAGCGGGTTGATCTGACCGATACGGTCTTCAGAGCCTTTGCCGCGCGCCATATCAAAAATTGGTTTGGTCATGCCGGTCTCAATGAGGCCGGGGCAGATGGCATTGATACGCACGCCCGTGCCCGCCAGATCATAGGCCACGGTCTGCACCAGCGAGATGACGCCCGCCTTGGACGCTGAATACGGATTGCCGCCGGCGTTGGCGCGTATCCCCGCTACTGATGCGGTACATATAATGGAGCCAGCGTGCTGGTCGATCATGTAGGGGCTGGCGTGTTTCACATAAAGGAACGGGCCGATGAGATTGATCCGCAGAATGTCTTCCCAATAGTCGGGGGTCTGTTCGTGCAGGGGCACATAGCCGCCGGAGATGCCGGCATTGGCGAACACGATGTCGATGCCGCCATTGGCATCCACAAAGCCGCGCACGGACTGGGACACATAGTCTTCGCTGGAGACATCGCCGACTTCCGCTGTCATGCGGTCCTGGCCTTTGACGGTCTCAGCGACGGCATCCGCGTTGAGATCAACGGCGAGAACGGTAGCTCCTTCTTCGGCAAAGCGGCGGGAGGCGGCGCGGCCAATGCCTGACCCTGCTCCGGTGACGATGGCGCGTTTTCCTGTGAGGCGTCCCATGTTTCTTGTTCCTTTTTTTTGATCGAGTGTCGGTGAATTTCTAATGCTTTGGATATTCCACAATCGTCAGCGTATTGCCACCGGGATCCTTGAAATGGGCCAGCGTGCCGCCCCACTCGGCAGTGTGAGGCGCATCGGTAAACTCGACGCCTTTGCCACGCAGTTCCTGGTAGGCGGCATCCATGTCAGCCACCTCAAAGGATACACCGGTGAATCTCTGTGTGAGGTCCGGCTCGTCCCCGACAGGCTCCAACACCAGCATGATGCCGGCATCGAGCACGGCAAATCCGCCATCATCAGCGGCAGCGCGCACGGGGAGACCCAGCAGGTCACGGTAGAACGGCAGGGACGCCGTCACGTCAGGCACGAAAACTCGATAGGCGCTGATCTTGAGGTCACTCATGAAATGTCTCCGGGCGCCTGTGTCGGCGCTTGTTCTGACTCAGGCCTTACGCGCGATGAGCAGAGTTGTTGTCTGGGAGAACACGGTGTCGCCGGTTTGGTTGACAAGCGTATGACGGTTCTTGATGACGCCGCGATCCGGCTTGGACGACGAGGGGCGCTTTTCAATGCACTCGATGGTCAGCGACAGCACATCATCAAGGCAGGCGGGTTTGTGGAAACGGATCTCGTCATACCCAAGCGCCCCGATCACGGCGGTTTCATGGGGCAGCGCCTGGGCAAGCTTGAGCACCACAGCTTGGATATGCGTGCCGCAGGCCGTCAATGTTCCGTAGACAGACTTTTTGCCTGCTTCCTCATCGACATGAAAGGGCTGCGGGTCCCACTTTTGCGCGAACGACACAATTTCGTCGCGGGTCATCTCATAGGTTTCTGCAATGGGCCACTGTTCGCCCAGTTCAAAGTCATCGAAGTATCGGGTTTGCATGGTCACGACGGGTTCTCCTGCACAAACTGTCTAATTTCTCCAGCCAGTTTTTCCGGTGCTTCGATATGAACATCGTGGCCGATGCCCTCAACAGTCACAAACTTCCCTCCGGTTCGCTCCGAAAGTCGGCGTGCAGCTTCGTTCGGGATCGATGCGTCCTCAGACCCGCTGACATGCAGGACCGGCGCTTGTATCTCTTCATAGACGCCATAGAGCAGGCGTACTCCATCGATGGTGTATTGGCGGCGAATATAGGTCAGCAACGCGGCGCGCGTGCCCTTGATGGCATAGGCAGCCGCGAGGCGCTGACGGTGCGCATCGGAGAATGTGTCTCCAAAAATCTCTGTACGGCCCAAGACGATTTCACCGGCTCCTGGAATCATCGGTACGATCTGCACAGGGTCCATGGCCATGCCGGTACCAATGGTTACCACGTGGGATACTCGCTCGGGATAATCAGCAGCCACCCGCGAGACAATGACACCGCCCACGGAATGGCCGACGATGATGACCCGATCAATCTCAAGTGCATCCAGCAGGTCGACAACCTGGCGCGTCCACAGGACATGACCATAGCTCAATCCATGGTTCCGGTCCGACAAACCGTGGCCGTAGTAATCCATGGCGATGACCCGGTGGGTCTCGGCAAGAAGATCCACCAAACCTTCTTGCCAGTCGGCAATCGACCGGCCTGTCCCGTGGATCAGCAGAACCACCGGCCCGCTACCTCGGTCGAGCATATGAATGCGGCCGGACCGGGTTTCGACAAAGCGAGCGTCCGGACCAAGCGGGGCCTCTGCCCGTTCAACAGTTTCACGCGCCGCCATCATGAAGCGCCCACTGACAAAAGCGGCAATCAGGGCGACCGTGAGACAGATCAAAGCAATCCAGAAAATGCGCATGATTGTGTCTGGTCCCATGAAAAAAGGCCCGGCATTGCTGCCGGGCCTTTCAACTGTAGCAAGGTCTGCTCGAAATTACATTTCGAACAGGCCGGCAGCACCCATGCCGCCGCCGATGCACATGGTCACGACGCCGAGCTTGGAGCCGCGGCGCTTGCCTTCGATCATCAGGTGGCCGGTGCAACGGGCGCCGGTCATGCCGAAGGGGTGACCGATGGAGATGGAACCGCCATTGACGTTGTACTTGTCATTGTCGATTTCCAGCTTGTCACGGCTGTAGAGGCACTGGGATGCAAATGCTTCGTTGAGTTCCCAAAGGTCGATGTCGTCCTTCTTGACGCCAGCCTTGTCGAGGAGCTTGGGCACAGCGAAAACGGGGCCAATGCCCATTTCATCCGGCTCGCAGCCAGCAACCTGGAAGCCGCGGAAGGCACCCATGATGTCGAGGCCACGACGTTCAGCTTCCTTGCGCTCCATCATGACGACCATGGAGGCGCCATCGGACAGCTGGGAGGCATTACCGGCTGTGATGTAGTTGCCTTCACCACGAACAGGCGGCAGGCCATTCAGGCCTTCAAGAGTGGTCTGGGGACGGTTGCACTCGTCCTTGTCGACGACGTAGTCAACAATCGACTCTTCCTTGGTTTCGCGATCGACGACTTTCATCTTCGTGTTCATTGGCACGATTTCGTCGTCGAACTTGCCAGCCTGCTGAGCGGCTGCTGTGCGCTGCTGCGACTGGAGAGAATACTCGTCCTGCGCTTCGCGGCTCACATTGTAGCGGTCAGCCACGATGTCAGCAGTTTCGATCATCGGCATCCAAAGAGCGGGGTAGCTCTCCATCAGCTTTTCTTCGGTGATGTTGTTGAGGTTCATTGCGCCGGACATCTGCACCAGCGAAATGGACTCAACGCCACCGGCAGCAACCACGTCCACACCGTCATTGACGATACGGCCAGCGGCCATGGCGATGGTCTGCAGACCGGAAGAGCAGAAACGGTTGACGGTCACGCCAGACGTGGTGACCGGGCAGCCTGCCCAGATGGCAGCAAGACGGCCGACGTTCTGGCCTGTTGCGCCTTCAGGTGTGCCGCAACCCATGATGACGTCGTCGACTTCACCGGGCTCGATCTTGGCGCGCTCGATGGCGTGCTTGAGGGCGTGGCCACCCATGGCTGCGCCGTGGGTCATGTTGAAGCCACCACGGCCGGACTTTGCAAGACCGGTACGGGCAGTGGAAACGATGACTGCTTCTCTCATGCTGTCACTCCTTGTTGGAATTTGTGCCGGCCCCTTGGATATCGGGTCTTGGGCGCCGTTCCGCGCGAAAAGTCTGCGCAGAGCAGCAGGGCCACACTGGAATTGGTTTGGCAGCGGGTACGAAATTGAAACCCGCAAGTCGGCGCGAACCATAAGGGGTTCAGGCCCGTGCCGGAAGGGTTAATTCCGGCATCCCCGGTCACATTCAATAACCCATTGGAATCAGCGCATTAGCAGATTGCCCCTGCGTCATTGCCGCATTTGAGCCATGAAATGACCAATCGTTCACCTTGGAGAGATCATGTGCCCGCCGGATTCAGATCCCACTCTCATAGGTGTCGGGGAGGCGATTTCGGGCTCCCCCATCGGGTCTTCACAGGACCGCGGTGTGACCAGGAGGAATTGGAATATGGGACGGCTCAGCATTAGACGGCAGTTTGGCATTATGGCGCTTGCGGGTGCATGCGCCTTCACGATTGGCGGCATGGCGGCTTTCGCCAATGGCGGCCCTGCCTCTTTGGACACCGACGCCGCAGTTCCAGCCCTTGCCACATCTGTCGTGCACATCACGGCCACCGCACCGGCCTTTGCCGGCGAAGAAGCCGGTTTCAGCACCGAGAGTGACACACCGCCTTTTGGCTACACTTACGTTATCTACTTCCCCGTGGACGGCAGTGACTTGACGGACCCGGCCCGCGATACCCTTGACGTGATCGCCGCTGAAGTGACCGGTCTTGATCTGAGCCATGTGTCGCTGGCCACCGAAGACGGCCCTGTTGAGCGCACGCAGGTTGTCCGCGACGCGCTCGTCGAAATGGGCGTGCCGGCACGCTGGATCGGTGAAGACATCGAAGACCCGGAAAGCATCGGCCCGATCAGCATGGCGCCGATGGGCTCCTAGCGGGTGAGGCCGGGCCAACGCGTTGGGCGTTGGATCCTGTCAGCCGGGGCGGCCACTTGCGCAGTTCTCGTTGTCAGTGCGCTTGTCATAGTTCCAGCTATCCTGTCTTCACCGGTCGCTGCTGGCATTCTGCTCGATGTTATAGACTTCGGTTTTGCGACTTATTGCGGTGATGCCTACTTGGTGGACGCGCTCGGCGAGTCGCAGCCGGAGTGCATCATGGCCGTGTCTGCGTGCGGCAGAGACGGCCAGCTATCGCTTATTTTCGGGGCAATCTATCTGTTCGCGGCGAGCATCGTCGCTATGCTGCTTGGCGGAGCGATACTTATCCTTGATGCAATTCATCATTGGTGGAAGCCACAAGTCAGTCGCCCATGACATGCACAACTATTTCCCGGTCATGGGCGCGGGTCCGATGTTCAAACACATAGATGCCCTGCCAGGTCCCCAGCGCCATACGACCGGCACTGATCGGCACACTCAAAGATGTGGCCGTCAGAGCTGACTTGATATGCGCCGGCATATCGTCCGGCCCTTCGGTCGCGTGCTGATAAGTTTCGGTGAAGGGCGCAATGCGTTCAAAGAAATCCTTCAGATCGACCAGCACATCCGGGTCCGCATTTTCCTGAATGGTCAGGGAGGCGGACGTGTGGCGGATGAAGAGTGTCGCCAGCCCATTTGTGATGGCCGACTGAGAAACCACCGCTTTGACCTTTGACGTGATGTCGAAAAGGCCAGAGCCGGGTGTACGAATGGCAAGTGTCTGGGCGTGCTGGTGCATGCCCCCTTTTAACCCGGCCAATGCGCGGCTACATAGAGCGCGAAATCATTTATCCCCGCACTCGCGCAGGCACTCATACTCATGACATCTTCATCGACGAGCCCTCAGTCACGCGGCTTTGAGGCCTATGTTGGCCCGGTCACCCGCGTCAACGGCACGGACGACGCATTCACGTTGAGCTTTACCATTGACCAGCAGCATCTCAACGGGGCCGACATGCTGCATGGCGGCATGATGATGTCGTTTGCCTCCATTGTTCTGGCCGGTGCCGCGCGTGCCGCTGCCGACGGGGCTGTGGAAGCCTTGTCAGTCAATTGCGATTTCACAGGACCCGGCAAGCTGGGCGACCTGGTCACGGCGACGGCACTCATCACGCGCCGGACGCGCAGTGTTGTCTTCCTGTCGTGTGATGTCCGGGCGCAAGCTGACGGCGAAAACGCGCCGCGCATGCTCATGGCAGCGACCGGCGTCTACAAGGTGGTGCGCCATGACTGAAGCACGCGACGCCCTCAAGGGAGACAATGAACGCCCGGCCCTTCCCTGTCCGCGTCCAGATCAGGACCTGGAGGGGTACAAGCCCATGGAGCTGCGTGATCCATTCGAGGCCTTTGTTGGGCCGCTCTACAGTGAAGTGGCGGAGAATGACGGCATCGTGCGCAAGGAAGCCTTCGTGGTAGACGACCGCCATGTGGATGCGGAGGGCAAGCTGCATCCGGGCATGGTCATGACATTCGCGGATGCCATTGTTGGCGGCACAGCCTGGAATGCCAGCAAACGCAGGCCCTGTGTGACCCTCAGCATGCAGACGAGTTTTACGGGCACGGCCAGGCAAGGCGATCTTGTGGTGGGTCACACACGCCTGACCCGCAAGACACGGGCAGTCGTGTTCTGCGCTGCAGACTTTTTTGTGGGCGACGAATTGATCTGTCAGTCCACAAGCCTGTGGAAGGTGCTTGGCGAGCACTGACACTTAGGCCCGAACCAGACATTACCCGCGAGGTAATTGTCTGCTCCCCTTCCGCTGGTAGGGTACCTAAACAACCGCACCGCAGTGCGGGATGAGGATTGGGGGATAAAATGACAGCTTTCCGGCTCTTTCTGATCGGCTTCTGGCTGATCCTGGCCGCCTACACTCTGGTCGTGATCATGAATCACGGCATGGGCCTGTTTCAGATATTTTTCGGCGACATGGCGCAGATGACCTGGCCGGGCCAGTTCAATCTCGATTTCTTCGGATTCCTGCTGCTGTCCGGCCTGTGGATGGCGTGGCGCCATCACTTCTCCCCCGGCGGCCTTGCACTTGGGGTGCTGGGCGTGTTCGGCGGCATGGGCGTTCTGCCGCTCTACCTGCTTTGGGCCCTCAACGACGCCGATGGGGACATGAAGATCGTCATGCTCGGCCGCCAGCGCGCTGCTTCCAGCTAAGTTCCACACCAAAACACATCGACAAGGAGACGCACCATGATGGTCCTTCGCATCGTTGCCATTTTCTATTTCATTGCGGTTGCCGCGCTGACCTATACGGCAGCAAGCCAGACGGGCATGAATCTAAGTGACGTGTTTATCGGCAACATCACCGCCATGAACTGGTCAGGCCAGTTCAATGTGGACTTTCTCGCCTACCTCACCCTGTCGGCGATCTGGATTGGATGGCGGCACAAATTTTCAACCGGTGGCATTCTGCTGATGCCGCTGGCACAGGTCGGTGGCATCCTGTTCCTCACGCCGTATCTGCTCTGGGCGATTGCAGATGCCAAAGGCGATCCCGTCAAACTGCTCATCGGTGATCGGTCGGCTGGCTAGCATCAGCACGCAACGTTGAACGTCACAGTGATCTTGCGGACGCGTTTGTCTGGCCAAGCCATCCAACCGTAGTCCTCGGGATCGCCCACTGACACGTCTTCACAATGAGCATCGTCAGGGCGCAGCACGCGGCCAATCAGGGCGGCAACGCGGCTGTCCAGTTCACCGGCGATGGTCGCCTCATAGGCTTTTGCGGGGACTAGAAAGCTGGCTGCCTTGGGCCAGATTTCCGGATCCCGTCCGGTGCCAGCGTCCTGTCGCTCATAACTCACGTTCATGAACTGGGAATAGCTTTCGGGAAACACCGCCCGGATCGCCTCGGTCATTTCTTCCGGCGGTGTAACGACAGTCGTGTCTGCGGCAGGTAGTGATACCTGCTGGTTGGCATCGGCCTCCAACGTGTGTTCACGCGCGTTTGTCGTTGCGCCGGACAGCACCAGCGTCAGACCGATAAACAGAGATCCAAAAAATTTGCCCGGCACCATTTTGCTCTTCCTTCGGTCTGAAAATCCCGAGGAGAGCCTACTAGCAAAGGTGCGGCTATACGATTGAGTAAATCACGGCGGCTATGACAGCCCACAGGGCGAGCGTGGCGCCACCCGCCAACAGACGCAGCAGGCCAGCAGGCCAATCGCGCGGCAGCGGCTCACTGTCGGCTGGCTGTTGAGGCTTGCGCTCCGGGTGGTCAATAATGCTGTCATCAAGTGTCATGGGACACCCCAATCGTGACATTCAACCTGTGAAAGGGCACGGACGAGCAACCTGCTGCGATTCACCGCGCGCTACCTATAGTGTCTCAAAAGTAGAGCCCTGTCTGTCGCCCAACAGACACTTAGCCGTAATTACGACCCCGGCCGGGCAAAAACCCCGGAATTCCAGCCAAAATGGCGACAAAAATCCACAGACCGAGGAAATGGAATGGCCATCGACTACGATCACATCATGTCTCTCACTTCAAAAGACGAGCGATTCTCCTATGGAGATCGCGAGACCATGCTCTATGCACTGGGCGTAGGCATGGCGCGCGACCCGCTCGCGCCAAAAGAGCTGCCTTACGTCTATGAGAGCGACCTCAAGACGGTGCCAACCATGGCAACGGTCATTGCCTGGGGTGCCGGGCCGCTACGGGACTCCGGCATCAACTATTTGATGGTTGTGCATGGGGAGCAGAAACTCACGCTGCACCAACCGCTTCCGGCTGCCGCCGACATCATCGCCGATAGCAAGGTGATCGGCGCATATGACAAGGGCGCTGACAAAGGTGCAGTCATTGTGACCGAGACGGACATTCGGCTGGCTGATTCCGGCGACGCATTGTGCACGCTAACCAGCACAACGTTTGCCCGTGGTGACGGCGGCTTTGGCGGCCCCAGCGAAGGCGCACCCAAGCCGCATCCCATTCCTGATCGTGCGCCGGATGAAACCATTGAGGTCGACACGCGCCCGGACCAGGCTCTGCTCTACCGGCTGTCCGGTGACCGCAACCCGCTTCATGCAGATCCGGAATTTGCGACCGCTGCAGGCTTCCCTGCCCCCATCCTGCATGGGTTGTGCACCTACGGCACCTGCTGCCGGGCCATCCTTGGATCGGTTGCAGAATATGACCACACGGCCATCACCGGGTTCGATGTGCGCTTTTCGTCTCCGGTCTTCCCCGGCGAGACCATTCTGGTGGATGTCTGGAAGGACGGAAACATTGCCTCCTTCCGCGCCCGCCTGAAGGAACGCGACGTGGTGGTGATCAACAACGGCAAGTGCACGCTCAAGGCATAGGCTAGTTGAGGGTGGGCTGGCACCATGCCACCCATTCGCTGACCGAATATGTGGGGTGTTTGGCCTTTCCGCCAGATGCCCCGCATTGCTATGATTGGGGCATGACCTCAAAAAAGCGCCAAAATGCTGAGAAATCAGCGCCACCAGCGCCCAAGCGGGTGCTGATGATCGCCTATCACGATGTCCAGATCCTCGACATCACCGGACCGTTTGAAATTCTGGCTGGTGTGAATGATGCCCGGCTGAACCCGGAATCCTGGGTCATGGACGGCTATCAGCCAAAGCCGCATGAAAACTTTCCCGAGTACGAACTGACGATCGCGGCTGAAACAGCCGGGCCTTTCAAAACAAACTCCGGCATGCAGATGGTTGCCGACATCAGCTTTGCAGACCTCACAGATGAGTATCTTGATGGACTGCACACGCTGATGGTTCCTGGAGGACACGGCACAACAGCTGCCATGCGCGACCCAGCCGTTCTTGATGTAGTTGCGCGCGCAGGTGCCCGGGCCACGCGCATTACGTCCGTGTGCACGGGTACGTTCATTCTTGCCGCAGCGGGCTTGATCGATGGCCGCCGGGTGACGACGCACTGGAACGTTGCGGATGTCCTTGCCAAAATGTTCCCTACACTGACGGTTGACGCTGACTCCATATATGTCCGGGACGGGCACATCTGGTCATCTGCTGGCGTTACTGCGGGCATGGATCTGGCACTGGCACTGGTGGAACAGGATTGCGGACGCGACATGGCCTTGTCAGTTGCCCGCCGCCACGTCCTCTTCATGATCCGCCCCGGCGGTCAGTCCCAGTTCTCAGCACAGCTGGTCGCGCAACATGCGGCCAAGGGCAAGATCGGCGATGTTGCTCAATGGGTTCTCGACAATGTGTCGGAGGATCTGTCTGTTCCCGCTCTGGCCGAGCGGGCACATATGAGCGAGCGCACACTGGCTCGGGCTTTTGTGAGTGAAACCGGCCTGACGCCAGGCCGGTTTGTGGAGGTGGCCCGCGTGGAGGCCGCGCGCCGCCATCTGGAAGAAACCACAGACGACACAGAATCCATTGCGTGGGCGTGCGGTTTTTCAAGCGCGGAGCAGATGCGCCGGGCGTTTCATCGCCGCGTTGGGGTCAGCCCGGCTGACTATCGCTCCCGCTTCCGGCGGATGCCGGTGATGGGTCCGCACGGGCCAGTCACGCCGCTGGACATTTCGTCCCCCACACATCCAGGCATGCAGTAGGACTGACACCCCATGAATATCGGACTTTTGATTTTTGATGATGCGGAAGAGCTTGATTTCGTCGGGCCCTATGAGGTGTTCACCATGTCCAACGAGGTGTTCGCGCTTCAGGGCAAGCCCGAACCGGACAATGTGTTTCTGATTTCGGAGAATGGCGACAAGGTGAAATGCCGCAAAGGCATGGTGATCGAGTCCCACGCATCCATTGAAGATGCCCCTGCCCTTGATGTGCTGCTGGTGCCTGGCGGTCAGGGCACGCGCACGGAAGTTAAGAACAGGGCGGTGCTTGAGTGGATTGCGGCCGTGGACAAATCCACCACATGGACAACCAGCGTGTGCACCGGCGCCTTGCTGCTGACCGCATCAGGTGCTGCCAAGGGCAAACGCGTGACGACCCATTGGGGGTTCATTGACCAGTTGCGCAAGCGCGACGAAGCGTCAGAGGTCCTTGAGAACACACGCTATGTGCGCGACGGCAAAGTCGTTACGGCGGCAGGCGTGTCAGCCGGCATCGACATGGCACTCTGGCTTGTCGGCCAGATGCACAGCCCAGATCATGCACGCGCGACGCAGCGGGCAATGGAATATGATCCTGCGCCACCGTACGCAGCGGCAGTTTAGACGCTTAATTCCAGACCGGCGCTTCCATCGGCTAAGATGGCAGGCGGCTGGCCGGTTCAGCGGCATACATCTGCCGGTTCCACAAGTCTTCAACGCGGTTGATGCAGGATTGCCAGTACTGGCAGTCCGACCGCTCTGAGCAGATGTGCAGGGCCTGCAGTTTCTTTGCGGCTTCCGATGACATATTGAACTCGATCAGCTGGCCGACATCGCCCAGTCTGTCCAAACATACTTTTTCCATGGGCTTACAAGCCTCCATGTTGCTCCCCTGAGACGCAGGGGCACCCTCACCCTACGCAGCAACAGCACAAGCGCGCGTTGACGTGCGTCAAACGTGGCGCACAATGGCGGCAGCACTCAGCGCGGCATGTCTGCGCGTCCAGAACAAGAACCACAGGAAACACGCCCGATGTCGCAAGCTGCCAAGCCGCTCAAGTCTCTGCCTGATCTGAACTTTGACACCACCCGCGCGCCCTCGCCGTTTTCAAATGAGGACCATGACGCATGGCGGCAGACGCTGCGCAAATGGATCGAAAAAGAGATCATGCCCTTTGCATCCGAGTGGGATGAGGCAGAAGAATTTCCCGAAGAGCTCTACAAGAAGGCCTCCGATATCGGTCTGCTGCGCATGGGCTATCCTGAGCAGTATGGCGGCATCAAGGAGGGGATCGACCACTACCACAGCATCGTGACGTCCGAGGAACTCGCGCGCGTCGGTGCCGGCGGCATCAATGCGAGCCTGATGGTGCATGGCATCGGGCTGCCGCCGATCATCAATATCGGCTCTGAAGAAATGAAAGAGCGGATTGCACCGCCGGTGCTGGATGGCGACAAGCACATTGCGCTTGGTATTACCGAGCCGTCTGGTGGATCAGATGTAGCCAACATCCATACCCGCGCCGAGGACAAGGGCGACTACTACCTGATCAACGGCTCGAAAATGTTCATCACCGGCGGCATGCGGGCTGACTATGTCACGACCGCGGTGCGCACCGGCGGTGAGGGTACCAAGGGAATCTCCCTGTTGCTCATCGAGGCGGACATGCCCGGCTTCTCGCGCACGCCGCTCAAGAAGATGGGCTGGTGGGCGTCGGACACGGCAGCGCTCTATTTCGATGATGTGAAAGTGCCGAAAGCAAACCTCATCGGCACTGAAAACAACGGCTTCATCGGCATCATGATGAATTTCAATGGCGAACGGCTGGGCATGGCGGCAGGCGCCAATGCCATGGCCCGCGTCTGCCTTGAAGATGCTGCTGCCTGGGCGCGCGAACGCACGACGTTTGGCAAGCGGCTGGCGGACCATCAGGTGATCCGTCACAAGATCGCTGACATGTATCAGCGCATTCAGGCGACGCAGGCTTACCTTGAGATTTGTGCCTGGCGCGTTGCCCAGGGCGAAACGCCGGTGGCGGATCTCAGCATGCTGAAGGTTCAGGCCACCACGACGATGGAATTTTGTGCGCGCGAAGCCATGCAGATACTTGGCGGCAATGGCTATCTGCGCGGCGGTCGTGTGGAACGCATCTATCGCGAAGTGCGGGTCAACGCGATCGGCGGCGGCTCTGAAGAAATCATGCGCGACCTGACGGCGCGACAACTGGGCCTGTAGGACTCTTCGTCTTACGCGGTCACATCTTCCGCATAGAGCCAGTCCTGACGGGCGCGCACGATGTCTGGCGCGATGCGGCCTGCGAGCCACATGGGGCCGTAGGTTGCAAGTTGTGCGGCGGTTGTCGGCTTGTGGAAGGTGGCCGCGTTGGCTCGCGACCCCAGTTGCACGCCACTGGTCCGCTTGATGCGCGATGCATAGACACGCTCAAGCGCCGACGGAATATCGCTCGATGCGTCAGCACACGCCCTGGCCAGAACAAATGCGTCCTCGATCGCCATTACGGCACCCTGCGCCATGAAGGGCAAAGTGGGGTGGGCTGCATCTCCCATGAGAGTGGCGCGGCCATCGCTCCATTGTGTAAGTGGTGCCCGGTCAAACAGTGCCCAGCGGAAATGCGCGTCGGCTTTTTCAATCAGATTGGTAACGATGGGGTGCCATCCGGCAAAATCGGCCAGGGCTTCTTCGCGGGTGCCCTGCTCGGTCCAGCTTTCACCGCGCCAATCGTCGCGTTCAACGACACCCACGAGATTGGCCAGCGTCCCGCGGCGCAGACGATAGGTCACCGCGTGGCGGCCGGGTCCCGGCCAGATGCACGCGGTTGGCGGCGGTGCAAGATCGCCAAGTCTTTCGATGGGCACAACGGCGCGCCATGCCACGTTGCCGGTAAACACAGGGGTTTCTGGCCCCAGCATCTGCGTGCGAACGGCGGAATGGATGCCGTCGGCTCCGATGAGCACGTCGCCCTCAGGGGATGCACCTGCGTTGGTCAGCGCCACAATGCCATTGGCTGAATGATCGTAACCGGTCACCGCTGAGGACAGATGCACACAGCCCGGCGCGCGGTCTTCCAGTTCGGTCGAAAGCGCTTCCACGAGATCGGCTCTGTGCACGTGTAGGTATGGGGCACCCCAACGCGCAACTGCAGCATCGCCAACCGGCACCCGAAAAATACGCCGTCCGGACCGGCCCATGCGCATTTCCAACGCTTCGGGCTCAAACGCGTTTTCTGCAACGCGGTCCGCAAGGCCCAGTGCGCGTAGCACCTTCATGCCGTTGGGGCTGATCTGGATGCCGGCGCCGACCTCGCCAAGCTCCGGCGCACGCTCGTGAACCTCAACCTCCCAGCCAAAATGCCGGAAGGCCAAAGCCGCAGTCAGTCCGCCGATGCCGCCGCCTGCGATGATGGCCTTCATGGGGAGACTGCTTTCACTGGTGGTCTGATGTCACTGTTGTTCTGGCACAGGTTGCTTCGCGACACTCACTTAGAGGCAGACGCCAGGCCCGGTGGCGTGGTTTCGCTGGCCGCCAGGGTCAGTGCGTCGTCCGGTGTCCCCAGCATCAGATCATATACTTCCTTTGGATAGAACTGATGTGGCTTGGATGAATCATATTCCGGCTGCGGCACATCGCCATTGGCGCCTTCATATGGCTTGGGCGCCTTGTAGCGCTTGATGTCCTCGGCAGAGATACCGGCCAGCGCAGCAACTTCCGGATCAATCCAAACATCGCTAGACAATGGGTGCTCCACATCAGCAGAGGTGGCGACCTCAAGAGACAGGTTTTCAGGCCCGGCAAAATAGATCGACGAGCAAAAGCCGTGGTGGATCGGTCCAAACACCGGCACACCCCGTGAGCGGATACGGTCCCGCATGGCGATGAGGTCCGCGGCGCTGTCCACGTTGAGAGCCAGATGCTGCATTGTTCCGGGTGCTGAGCTTTCGCCGGGATTGCCCGCATGGGACACGCCCATCACCGGAGTAATCTCGCCATTTCTGGATGTGTGCACAAAGGCGACGGCGCAATTTTCGTTGAGCTTGAGAAAGCCGTGCCATGCGCCTTCGACGCCATGCATCCAATAGAGCGCGACCAGTTCCATGCCCAGCACATCGGTGAAAAACTCAATCTGCGTTTTCATGTCGCCGGTTGAAAGCGCCAGGTGATGGAGTGCGTTTGGTTTGACCATGATCAGGCATCCTCATCGCGAAGTGTGGACAGGCAGAAATCGTGCACGGCATCTGAAAAACGCGTCGTTTCAAACAGCATAAGCTGATGCCCTGCGTCTTCAAAAACCTTGAGGGTCACCGGGCCGCCAATGGCAGATGCCGCCAGCTTGATGACGTCGGGCGGGAAGCTTGGGTCTTTCTCCCCGGCGGTGTACAGCACCGGCTTGGTGTTGGCCTCGGGCGGCTGTTCTGGATCGTATTGGAAGAACGACGCCCAGGATTCAAGGTCATAGGACCATGTGTTCCATGGATCGAGCTGCTTTTGCTCACTGGCACCTGCATAGCCGTAGTCTTCGTCGAAGTTGAAGAATGTTTTGATGTCGAGGCGTGCGGCCCGGCCCAGCTGACCCAGCACCTGCTTTACCGCGTCGTTGCGCCATGCCTCTCTCAGAGCCTTGAACATGGGCGCGCCGGGCACAGCGGGCGACCCCATGCAGATTGCGCCGGTCACGTCGTTTGAATTGATCGCGGAAATCGCTGCTGCCACACCGAGGCTTGAGCCAAGGGTAAAAACCGGCAGACCGGTCTCCTGCTTCACGTGGGCCGCCCAGTCGCGGCTCGCCTGCGCCCACTCCTCCATTGTCCACTGCCCGCGCGGGCGGTTGGTGGTGGATCTGCCATGGCCCGGTGCATCGTAAGACCAGATGTCGGCCCCGCGCGCTGCGTGTTGCTCACAGAAGATGTCGTAAATGCCGCCATGGGCGCCGATCCCATGAGACACCACAAGGGCATATTTGGGCGTGTCGCCGGTGAAGCGAACCGCATGGATTTCGTTCAAGAGGTGGGTTTCGCGTTGCATTACCGCTTTCTGCTCGCAGACTTATTGATCGATTGATCAAACCTAATCAATCCTGATCAACTGATCAATTTTTTCTGATCGCACGATCAATGATTGCGGTATCTATCGAGGCAATCACGCCAGAAGGACCAGGACCATCACTCAGAAATCGACAAAAGAGCGGGCTCGCGAGCGCATCCTTGAGGCCGCTAAATCCCGCTTCGCCGAGGCAGGATTCGAGGCGGCTAGCACTCGACGGATTGCCGAAGCAGCCGAGGTAGCGCAAAGCCTCCTGCTCTATCACTTTGCCTCCAAGGAAGAGCTTTGGCGCGCCGTGGTGGATGGTGTGTTTGCCCAGGTGGGAGAAGGTTTCACCGAAGAAATGGACCGGCTTGATGATGATGCGGACTATGAAACCCGTCTGATGAGCCCCATTCGCGCGCTGGTGAATATGTTTGCAGCTGACGCGGATCTGCATCGCATCATCCTGCATGAAGGCAAGCATGACAGCGAGAGGCTGACCTGGCTCGTTGAGACCCATCTTCGGCGTTTCTACGAAAACTCGATTGCCGTCATAAAAGAAGGGCAGGCATCAGGGCTTGTGCGCCCCGGCGACCCCACGCTTTTGCACTATTCTGCTATCGCGATCGCTGGCACCGTGTTCAGCCTGTCGCCGGAAATCAGGAAACTCGATCCGCATACAAAGGCAAATGATCCCGATGCCGTGACCGCTCTCATCCGCGATGTGCTGATGATTGCGCCAAACAAGCCTTGATTCAGGTCAAGACGAGGCCGGTATCCTTTTGAATTTTCTGACGCTAGGGTTTTGCAAAACAAAAATAAGAATCCATGCGGGCTAAGCTAGGGAGGGATGCTGATGTCCAACACGCAGGGAGGCGATGGAGACAAGAACGTCTACCATCATGAGGGCGGCAATAGGCCTGCCCATGATCATCACGATGCAGAAGTCCTGAGCGAACAGAATGTGCGTGGCTACTGGCACGCCAATCTGCGGCTGCTCGGCATTCTTCTGGTCATCTGGTTTGTTGTGTCTTTCGGCTTCGGCATTCTGTTCGCCGAGCCGCTCAACAGCATTCAGTTTTTCGGTTTCAAACTTGGTTTCTGGTGGGCCCAGCAGGGCTCGATCTACGTCTTCATCGGCCTCATTGCCTACTACGTGTTTGCAATGAAGCGCATCGACCGGCGCTACGGCGTCGACGACGACTAGATCGGGAGAGGGGAACACCAATGGAAACGCAAACACTGATTTACATTTTCGTCGGCGCGTCTTTCGCGCTTTATGTCGGCATCGCCATCTGGTCACGCGCGGGCTCTACAAGCGAGTTCTATGTGGCAGGAGGCGGCGTACACCCGATTGCCAATGGCATGGCGACGGCGGCTGACTGGATGAGTGCCGCCAGCTTCATCTCCATGGCCGGCATCATTGCTTTTGCTGGCTATGACGGCTCAGTCTATCTCATGGGCTGGACCGGCGGTTACGTGCTGCTGGCGCTGCTGCTAGCGCCTTATCTGCGCAAGTTCGGGCAATTCACCGTGCCGGACTTCATCGGTGAACGGTACTACTCGTCCACTGCCCGCATTGTCGGCGTCATCTGTCTCATCTTCATCTCATTCACCTATGTAGCCGGGCAGATGCGCGGTGTGGGCATCGTGTTCTCGCGATTCCTTGAGGTGGATATCGAGCTTGGGGTCGTCCTCGGCATGGCGGTTGTCTTCGTCTATGCGGTGCTCGGCGGCATGAAAGGCATCACCTACACGCAGGTCGCACAGTATTGCGTGCTGATCTTTGCGTATCTTGTGCCTGCGATCTTCATTTCCATCCTCGTGACGGGCAATCCCATTCCGCAGCTGGGCCTTGGTTCCACCATGGCGGATGGGTCGGGCATGTCGGTTCTGGCGAAACTGGACGCGACCCTCGTTGACCTTGGCTTTACGGCGTATACGGAAGGGTCGAAGGCAGTTATTGACGTCTTTGCCATTACCTTTGCGTTGATGGTCGGCACAGCGGGTCTGCCGCATGTGATCGTGCGCTTCTTCACGGTTCCCAAGGTGTCAGATGCTCGCGTCTCAGCCTTGTGGGCGCTGATCTTCATTGCGCTGCTCTACACAACGGCCCCGGCCGTGGCGGCGTTTGCGCGGATCAACTTCATCGATACGGTCAACAATACGTCCTATCAGGAAGCGCCGGGCTGGCTCAAAAACTGGGAGCAGATCGGCCTCATCGGCTGGATGGACAAGAACAATGACGGCGTCATCCAGTATGGGTCCGGCGCGCCCTATGAAGGCAAACCCACCTATACGGGCGAGGCTGGTCCCAATGGTGAGCGGGCACTATCCAATACGCCAACGGCTTCGGACAACGAGATCTATGTTGATCGTGACATCTTCGTTCTGGCCAATCCGGAAATTGCACAGCTTCCAGGCTGGGTGATCGCGCTGGTGGCGGCAGGTGGTCTCGCGGCAGCCCTGTCCACAGCGGCCGGTCTGCTGCTGGTGGTTTCCACCTCCATCAGTCATGACCTCATGAAAAAGACGCTGATGCCTAATATTTCCGACAAGCAGGAGCTACGTTACGCCCGCATAGCGGCGGCTGTGGCCATTGGCGTTGCCGGGTATCTGGGGATAAATCCGCCGGGATTTGTGGCGCAAGTCGTGGCCTTTGCCTTCGGGCTAGCTGCGGCGTCGCTGTTCCCCGCTATCCTCATGGGCATCTTCATGCGGGGCATGAACCGCGAAGGCGCAATTGCGGGCATGGTGACAGGCCTGGCCTTCACCTTTGTCTATATCGTGTTCTTCAAGTTCATCTCGCCAGAGCTGAATTCGTCCGAGCATTGGTTCCTGGGTATTTCGCCGGAAGGCAGCGGCACCGTCGGCATGGTGCTCAACTTCCTCGTGGCCTTTGCGGTGCGGATGTTTACTGCTGCCCCTCCCGCCGAGGTGCAGGACATGGTGGAAGACATCCGCGTGCCAACAGGTGCCGGAGTTGCGCACACCCACTAGGTGTCTCGCACTACTCACAAGAAAGGGCGGCGTTCTGATGAACGCCGCCCTTTTTGTCTGGATCGTTCGTCGGTCTAGAAGCGGTAGCCGATACCGGTACCGACGACCCATGGATCAAGATCCACGTCTGCCTTTACCGCGCTATTCACTGTGGCTTCCACGTTGACGAAGATTTTCTTCACGTCGAAGTTCCAGGACCAGTTGCCGCCGATGGGCACATCGACGCCAGCCTGAAGGGCCCAGCCGAATCCACCGTCATAGTCGACGCTGGTGCCCGGCGTATCGTCCGCATTGTAGAGGTGCGTGTAGTTGATACCGGCACCAACATAAGGACGGACCTGACCGTCGGGCATGAAGTGGTACTGCAGCAGCAAGGTGGGTGGAAGCACCCACACGTCACCGAGATCAAGCGACCCGCCGCCATTGAGGTTCACCTTCATGTCGTGCGGCGACGTGGCAGCGATCAGCTCGGCTGCGATGTTGGGCGTGAAGAAATAGGAGATGTCGATCTCCGGCACCACGGCGCCGTCTGCATCCACGCTGCCGATATTCGGTGTGAGGCTTGAGTCCTCATCGGGAATGACGCCGATGATGCGCGCCCGAATCTGCCATGGGCTCTGTCCGCTTGCGCCATCTTCGGCAGCTGCGAATGTTGGCATTGTGAGGGCCGTTGCGCCAAGAAGCGCGGCCGCGAGTGTGTTGACGATATGTTTGGACTGCATGATGCCGGTCCCCCTCTTTCGTTGAATGGTGTGTCAACCATGAGGACATTTTCCGACGCGCAGACGGCCGGGTAATTGATCTGCGTCACCGCCCTGACGTGAAGCACTGCGGCATTCGCGCACACTGGATATCAACGTTAGCCGTGCTGCGGGATGTTCTCGGCGCAGCATGGCGCTAAGCTTGGATATTGGAAATTCGACTCACGCCAAGGATGGCCGCAATGACAACTCCACCTGAACCGACAGTCCTCAATCCGGCGCTCTTCATGTCCGGTGCTGTGAGCAAGGAAACAGACGACATCAATGCGGTGATCATGGACCTTGTGACCAATGCGGCGGACCCCTGGTCCATGTCGGCCGCAGAAGCGCGCAGCATGCGAGAGCGCGGCGAAGGCCCCTTTCCTGCAGCACCGGTGAGTGAGCGGGCGCGTGATGTCGAGATTGATGGTCCCGGCGGCAAGATCACGCTCCACATCATCGAGCCCCAGGGCGAGAAAGGTGAGGCGAAAGGCGTCTATCTGCATCTGCATGGGGGCGGTTGGGTCTTTGGCGGTGCCAATCAGCAGGATTCGCTGCTGGAGCGGCTGGCGGACACCTGCGGGCTTGCCTGTATCTCCGTCGAGTACCGTCTGGCACCGGAGCACCCCTATCCCGCCGGGCCCGACGATTGCGAGGCTGCCGCCCTATGGCTGGTGGCCAATGCGGGGGAATTCTCATCCGGGCCGCTCTTTATAGGCGGCGAATCCGCTGGCGGTCATCTGGCGGCGGTGACCCTGCTGCGCCTCAAGGAACGTCACGGCATGACGCCGTTCAAAGGGGCAAATCTGACATTTGGCTGCTTTGACCTTGGGATGACGCCCAGCATGCGCGCTTTCGGGAATACCGGCCCCACCCTTTCCACCCGCGATGTCACCCATTTTGTGGACCGGTTCATCCCTGATGGGTCTGATCTGCGGTCACCAGATATCTCTCCCCTGTACGGAGATCTGGGTGCGATGCCGGATGCCCTGTTTGTGGTCGGCACGCGCGACGGACTGCTGGACGATACGCTGTTCATGCATGGCCGATGGATGGCCGCAGGCAACAAGGCTGAACTGGGTGTCTACCCAGGCGGAGCCCACGGTTTCATTGCGTTTCCGGGTGAGCTTGCTGAGAAAGCCCTGGCACAGATTGACCGGTTTTTCCTAAGGCTCCTCTAGCTATTGAACACTGTTTAATTATTTGTTTGTTGATCAATCTTGCCGAACAGGCAGCTCCGAAAGCACACCTCCCTCCATAATAAATTGACCTTTGTTTAATTTTATGCTCATCGTTTTCCAATTCGCTGAGTTTCTGGAGCGGAAAGACAAAAATGGTCGATACAGACGCACGGGTCGCGCGGGACATCCGCAAGGCGCAGGGGCAGGAATCGCGCGCCGCCCATATTCGCGCAGCGGCAAGCGAACTTCTGGACGAGGTTGGAATATCAGGTTTGACCATGCGCGCCGTGGCCGCCCGTGCCGGATACACTGCCGGCGCGGTTTACAGCTACTTCGCCTCAAAAGAAGCGCTGCTCGCCGCAATTGCCCTTGATGCGCTCGACCAGCTGGCAAAAGCGATGCGCCAGGAGGATGAGACGTTGAGCACCCAGGCATCCATCTGCACTCAGGCGCTTGACCGAGTGGGACCGCTCCTCATTGCCGCGCATCGCGGCGATGTGCCTGAAGTCACCGAGCGCGCGCTTACGGGACGTATTATTTCCATTCTTCGCCAGCTGGACCGCGGAGTTGGCGCCGGTGGCGCACGCGGCGATGACGCCAGCAGTCAGGCCCTGGACACGATTGCCCTTTGGTGCGGACTTGTGGGCCTTGCTCAGCTTTCCAGCAGTGGTCGCCTGGCATCCCTCGAAGTCGAGGACATAGATGTGGCGTCCGCCCTCGTCGCTCGCTACTCATGAGACGTCTGACAAGCGTCTGGCTGCGTGCCATAGTGCAGACGAACTCCTTCATCTGCCCTCCCGCCTGCAAGTACCTCCCCCATGATTGAAAGCTTTTTGAGCGCCGTTGCCGTCGCGGAATGCGATGAGATGGGGCATATGAACATCCAGCACTATGCCGCCAAGGCAGAGGCGGGAGCTCGGGTGCTGACCGTGCTCAATGGCGGCAGCGAGAGCCGCCACAATATTCCTCTGCAGATGCATCTTCGATTTCACAAGGAGATGCTCACAGGTGACCGCGTACGGGTGATGTCCGCCTCCACCGGCAGTGATCAGCTGGTGCATAGCATTGAGAATGTCGGCACAGGTCTTGTCTGCGCGACCGCGCTGAGCACCTATGCCTCTGGCCGCGCGCCGGAGGCCCCCGCAGCTAACATCAGCGAAGATGCACAACCACGTTCGATCACGCAGGCAACGCCGGGTGCCCTCTCTCTGGCTGAAGCAAAGGCGCAGGGCCTGACGCGAACGCACTTGTCAGCCATCCAGGAAGACGACTGCCTGCATGACAAGATGACGATCCCGGCCTTTCTGCAACGGGTCTCTCGCTCACAGGCGCATCTGTGGTCGCTTGTGGGGTTTGGTCGCCGACAGCAGGCAGAGGCCGGCCTTGGCACAGCCTCACTGGAGCTGCGCGTGACGCGCCTGGCCCCTGCCCCGCCGGGCCGGGCTCTTGAGATTGTGACGGGCTTTACACCGCCGACAGGCAAGGCACTGCATTACAAGCATGTGGGCTTTGACGCTGTAACCGGCGCGTGCTGCTTCATTGCGGAGGGTGTCGGCGTGATGATGGATCTCTCCACGCGCCGTGCGGTCAAGCCGCCCATACCCCAAACAGATTTTGCTTAATTCGTATTCGGAGTTTCTTTGATGACCAATCTGGTGCCGCTGCTGCGCTCAAGTGTGCAGACATGGGAATGTGACGATATGGGGCACATGAACGTGCAGTTCTATGTGGCCAAGGCCAATGAGGGCCTGTCTGTGCTGTCGCATCACCTGGGGCATGGGCCGACAGTGGCGCGGCAGACCAGCCGCGTTCTGCTGCCGCGTGAACACCATATCCGGTTTCATCGTGAGCAGCGCCCCGGCGCCGGGCTGACACTCGAAGGTGGCATCACTGGACGTGATGGCGATACACTCAAAGTCTATGAAGAGCTGACCAATTCGGCATCGGGCGTTGTGTCGGCTACCATCAATGCGGATGTTATTCTCGTGGATGCGCAAACGCGCGAGCCACAACCTTTGCCGGCCAGCATGGATGCTGCCATCAAGGCTCACACGGTCGACCTGCCGACCCATGGTCAACCTCGCGGCCTGGACATGGGTCCTCCCGTAGACGCGCCGACGCTGGCGCAGGCAGACGACATGGGCATGGTCTATACATGGCAGGGCACGGTTAAACCCAACCAGTGCAACCCGCATGGCTACATGAACCAGCAGCATTTCATGGGTCTGGTCTCGGACTCCATTGCCAACCTGTTGTCACAGACCCGTGGGGATGATCGGTCCAACGATCCAAACATTGGCGGCGCTGCCCTTGAGTACCGCTTTGTCTATCGCAGCTGGCCCAAGGAAGGGGACATTCTCACCCTGCGCAGTGGCCTCAAACATGTGGGACCCAAGACCTACACCTGGGCGCACTGGATGTTTGATATGGAAACAGGCAAGGCAGTTGCCACGGCAGAAGCCGTTGCAGTGACGCTTGATCTGGTGGCCCGCAAAGCCATCGGTATTCCAGACGCCATGCGCGCACATCTTGAAAGCCAGCTGGTTGAGGGCATTGGCGCGTAGCAGATGCCTTTAATTGGCGGGGTCTGTATCCTGGTCAGCCGGTGCGTTGAGGTCCTGGTCGAGCTCTTCCATCTCGCGGCGCATGATTTTGATGATGCGTCCGAAGCGCTCTGCCACGGTCTCGAAGGCGTCCATGGCCGCGTCCACATCTTCGGGCGTGGTCACATTCGGCTTTTCACCCAGCTCACTGATCTGTTCGCGCAGGGCCAGATTGTCCGCGCGCAGCTGCGCGTTTTCTTCTTCAAGCTTTGAGCGCTCATCCTGGGCCGGTGTGCAGGACCAGGCATCACCGCTGCCCGAGCATACGGAGACCGCACCGGTTTGTGTGTCGAGCCGGAGAAACCCGCCATCAACCGGTTCCATCGTGTAGCGACCGGTCTCTTCCGCTTGCGCCTCAAAAAGGCCTGCCTGAGCGGTCGCGCTCAACGGAACCATCGCTGCGCATAAGACGGCGGAGATAAAAAACTGTTTTGCCGTGATCATGGAATACACCCCTTCCGGCACCCGATTTGCCTTCTAGGCGTTGAATGGGACCGAAATGTGATGCGTTCCAACGGCCGGCCTAGGCCAGCATGTTCTTGCGCCCCAGCCAGTCGATGATGATTTTCACGGCTTCGCCCATCTTGTCCGGCTGGCCGATATAGTAATGGGTCGCGCCCTGGATCGTATGACGCTCCTTGTCGTCATGGCCGATACCCGCATAGATGCGATCCGCATGACTTGGCGTACAGCCATCGTCCGCTGAGTTATCGATCACGAGGAACGGCGCCTTGATACCTGCGGCGCATTTGGGGCCATCGGCCCGGCTTTCCTTGTAGGACCATTGCGACAGCCAGGCGCGCAAGGAGCTGAAACGCGCAAGCCCGGCGGGCATCATGTTGACCGTTTTGGGAATACCCATGAAGCACCAGTTGGGGCCCTTGCGATCGTTGGGATCAACCGAGAGGTCCAGCCAGCGCGGGTCCGCCATTGTGCCGTACACAACAAAACAATGCTCTTCGTTTTCTCGACCTGTGGCTTTGAAGTGCGCCAGCTTTTCACGCACCCAGTCGTCAATGCTTTGAGACCGGGCGATCTGCGCGGCACGATAGGTTTCCAGAAAGTCCTTTGAATAGGGCGGCTGGTTGGGCGCTTCAGGATCGTAGAGATCCAGCTCCCTGATCCGCTTTTCAGGATCCAGTTCGTCCGCCACAGCCGGGTCCAGCCACTCGGTCAGAATGATCGCGCGGCTGACATGGGCTGCGAGCTGCAGCACTGCGTCGGCGGGAATGAGGCCCGCTCCCACGACATCCACAGGGTCACCGGCCGGCGTGGCTTCGATGGTCGGGTTTTCCGCCTGCGATTGATAGAACATCGACAGAGACCCGCCGCCAGACCAGCCGGCAAGAATGACCTTTTCGTAGCCCAGCTTCTCCTTGGCGTAGCGGATGTAGTGACCCAGATCGAGGATCACTTTTTCCATGATCAGCGCCGTATCATTGTGCGGATACCGACTGCCGCAGGTGAGGCAGGGAATGCCCGCCGCCGCCAGGGCGTTTGGCATGGGCAGCAGGTTCATCGTGCCGGTTGGATGCATGAACACCAGCACCGTCTTGCTGGTCGACCCCTTGGGTTTCAGGTGCTGGCCTTCGACCACCACCGTGTCCATAGCGCCCGCATAGGTTTCCTTGAAGGCTGACTTCTCGGTCCAGTGCAGGAAGAGCGCCTCACGCTCGACGTCGTAGGTCTTGGCCATGGTGTTGCTCCAGAATGATGAGGATTACTTGCCGTGTTCCGGCGCATTGGGATCCACAAAGCTTGCGCCGAACTTGTCGTCGCGCTCCGCGAATGCGGCCTTGAGGCCTTTGTCTCTTACGTTGGCGCGGAATGTGTCCGCCGCCTTGGCGCGATGGCCGCGCGCATCGTTTTCACAGGCCAGGCGCTGCAGGGTGCGTGCGCCCATCAGTTCCAGCCCAAGATTGACGATACGCTTTTGTGTGGTGAGCAAATCCGGATCGATCATCGCGAGACGCTGCGCGAGATGTTCCACCTCAGCTGTCAACTCATCCGCTGGCACAGATTTGAGCACCAGCCCAATCTGAGCTGCATCCTTGCCGGTAATGCTGTCGCCTGTCAGCAGCAACCGCTTGGCCCATTGCGGCCCGCAGTGATAGAGCCACATCTGGTTTGGCAGCGACCCCAGGTCACGAGCGGGCGGAAATGCGATTGTTGCGTCGTCAGCGGCAACCACCATGTCGGCCAGAAAAGCCAGATCCGTTCCCCCAGCCAGACACCGACCGTGTATGGCAGCGATCACCGGCTTGTGCATGTCAAAGATCGTCATGCGCAGGCGCTGCTGGCGTTCAAGCTGCCAGATGTCGTCATCGATTGTCTTGACACCGCGCTTTGTTTCGTCGCGGGGCGGGCGCTCGGCGAGGTCATAGCCCGCACAGAAGTCCGTGCCCTGCCCGCTTATGACGGCACAGTGAATGTCCGTGCGTTCATCCGCATCCCACAGGGCATCAGATAGCTCCTGCTGCAGGGCAAGCGAGAGAGCGTTTCGCTTTTCAGGCCGCGCCAGGGTGAGATACGCAACGCCATCACGATGCTGAATGTCGAGCACACTCATTCTGCGGCTGACTTCTTGGCTGCAGACTTCTCTGCTGCAGTCCGGGCCCGCGATGCGGCCGCCTTGAAGTCCGGGTCACGCTTGTTGAGGAAGGCATCCACTGCCTCATGGTGTTCCGCCATGGTCCAGCACTCTTTGAGGGCATCTGTTTCGCGCCGCTGCACCAGCGCCATGTCGTGCTCGGCCATGTTCTGAGACAGGAGTTCCTTGGTCATCCGCATCATAGGCTGCGGATTGGCGTCGAACATGTCTGCGACTTCGCGCACCTTGTCCCAGAGTTGCTCGGCAGGAACCGCATAGTTGGCGAGACCAAACTCAGCAACTTCAGCGCCAGTGTAGAGCTTGCCGGACAGCATCATTTCGCTGGTCTTGCCAAAGCCCATGCGGGCCGTGGCGAAGTGCGAAGATGCGAGTTCGGGGACGATGCCGACCTTGACGAACACCAGTCCGAACTTGGCATGATCGGCCGCGATGATGACGTCAAAAGGCAAAATCTGCGTAACACCGATACCAACCGCTGGCCCGTTGACGGCAGCGATCATTGGCTTGGAAGATCGTACAAGCCCGATCCAGTCGAGGTTAGCCGGCAGCCCGCCCGACCCTCCGGCGGTATCCTTGCCCGGGTCGACGCCATCAATGCGGGATTGGAAGGTCTCTTCCATGTCAGCGCCGGCGCAAAAGCCGCGGCCTTCACCGGTCAAAACGATGCAGGAGACATCCGTGTCATTGTTGGCGGACTCAAACGCATGGGCCATTTCCTCAGCCATACGCGGCGTCCAGGCGTTGAGTTTGTCTGGACGGTTCATGGTGACGACGCCCAGCGCGCCGTCACGGTGATACGTGATCTGCGTGTAGTCCATTTCTGCCTCCCGTGATGCCCTTTGGCGGGCAGCCCGGCTTGTGCCGGGTCACTTGTTGGACCCAAGTCTAGCAAGTGGACGGGTGGCGGCAAGTCTTCTTGTTTGACGTGTTAGTGCGCGTCTGGATGGCTATGCGGCTGCACGATGGGATCGTCCGTGAACAGACGTTCTTTCATTTCACGCGCGAACACCTCGTCGTTGCGGCGCAACCATTCCATCACCATGACGGCATGCTCAATTTCCTCATTCATATTGTGCGTGAGGATTTTCTTGAGCGCCTCGTCCGAGCAGCCGTCAGCGCGCTGGCGATACCAGTCAGCGGCTTCCAGTTCTTCCATCAAGGACACAATGGCGCGGTGCATGTTGAGCGTTTTCTCGCTCAGCTTTTCAATGGGCTCGTGCAGGCCTTCGCTCGACATGGGGATGCTCCGTTGCTGGAAAAAGAGGCTCACTAGATTAGAACATGTCTAATCTAGTGAGCCCCGGTGGTGCATTCAATAGCCCTTAGGCGAGGGCGGTTTTGAAGTTTGGACGGGCGATGCGTGGATAGGCAGGCATCCGGGTGATGCCCGACAGGCCAGACTTTTCGAGCATCGCATCCACGGCCTCTTTGTTCGCCCCTTTGAGGCTCGCATAGAAATCCAGCGGGCGCTGCAGCATCCACAGGTCGAACGTGAAGATCGCGCGTTCAGCCGTCACGCCGCCAAGGGTGAACTCATGCACGCCCAGGGCGCGCGGCACTTCGGTGCCTGATGCATTGTCTGCCGCCCAGGCGTTGAAGGCTGCTACCGTTTTTTCGAGCACCGGCAGATACTCGACTGCAAAGCGGTTGAGCAGCGGAATGATCGTGTCTGGCACTTCGTCATTGGCGAGAAACTCACCGCCGCGCGGTGTCGGTGACTTCACCATACGCTCAACCCACCGCGCGACCCGTGGCGCTGTAGCCTTCATCATCTCGCCTGACTTGGGGTCACGGTAGTTGTGCGCATAGAGCGGACCGATGAGACCGTAGTCGCCAATCGACGGTCGCGAGCCGAAGAGATAATCGTGGGTTTCGAAATGCGTGCTCATATCGGCAAGCAACGCTTCGTAGCTTTCCTCGATGGCGCTGCGGGTTTCCGGCAGCACACCCAGGAAAGGCAGCGAGCCCCTGAAAGGACCCGCGCGTTTTTCACCAATTTCGCGCTGCTCTTCCGGCGACGCATCAGGAGCGGAAAGCGCCCCGAACTGGGTGAGGATCCAGTCTTCATTGTAGTTCCAGCGATAATGCATCGCGGGAAGCTTCATCCATTCGTCACCGAAGACTTCAATCAGCAACGCGGCCATCTTCTGGGCCGAGCCCGAAGGATAGATCGACGGATCGGGGTCCAGGGCCTCGAAGTGGTCAATGATCTCGGTCGTGTCCTGGACCGTCTCATCCTTGTCGGTGACCAGAACCGGGATCACCGGCCAGCCAACGCGAGGCAGAATGATGCCCTTATAGACATCCACATTGGCCAGAACTTCCGTATACGGAACCTGTTTCCAGTCCATATAGGCGCGTGCCTTGCCCGTGTAGAGGGAAATGGCGCCGCCATACAGCGTATTTTGACCCATGTTTATTCAGCCGCGTTCGCAGCTGCGACACCCCATTTGGTACGGAAGAACTCACCGATACGGCGGTTGGCTTCTGCGGCTTCGGGCATCATGAAATGGAACATGTGGAACACGTGGATCATCTCGTCCCAGATTTCCAGCGTGCTCTCGACGCCAGCGGCCTTGGCGCGCTTGTCGAGCTCTTCTGAATCACCGAGCAGGGTTTCGTGGTCCCCCACCTGGATCAGCAGTGGCGGCAGGCCCTTGAGATCTGCAAAGAGCGGCGACACACGTGGGTCGTCATTGGGCAGGCTGCCGCGATAGTGATCCGCCATCTGAAGCAGGCCGTCTTTTTGCACCATCGGGTCCACGTCAGCGCGGCTCACCAATGTTGGTGAGTTACCGGTGAGATCGACCCATGGGGAAATCGGTGCGGCGGCTGCCGGCAGGGCCATGCCCTGGTCGCGCAGGGCCACGAGCGTTGCCATGGTCAGGCCACCGCCTGCGCTGTCGCCGGAGATCGCGATGTTGGCGGCGTCATAGCCCTGATCAAGCAGGAACTGGTACGCCGCAACCGCGTCATCAATCGCCGCCGGGCAGGCATGTTCCGGCCCCATGCGGTAGTCGATCACGAGAAGCTTTGAGTTTGTTTCGCCGGCAATGGCTGCTGCCAGTGAGCGATGTGTGATCGGCGAGCCGATGACATAGCCACCGCCATGCAGATACAGCACCGCGTGCTTGTCAGACGCGCCCGGCATCGACACCCATTCGCCCGGCACGCCATTTGCCGTCACCGGCTCAATGATGGCGCCTTCCGCCACGGGGAACGCAGCCGTTGCTGCCACCATGCCGTCGCGCTGTTCCTGAACGGTTTTTTCGCCTTCCGCGATGGGGGCTGCCGCCAAGAGTTCCAGAACCTGTTTCAGACCTTCACTGGCCATGATGCGTCTCCCGAATTGCTGTTTTTGGTCGTTTTCATGTGTGTTGTTGGGAGCAACCTTAACGGACACAAATGCCCAGACACAAATGCAATGCGCGACACACAGAATCGACATTTACAGTCGCCGAAACTGCTCGAATACAGGCCAAGTGGGCCCCATATACAGTGGGCATCAAGACTGAAACTCAAAAGGAGATGCAGACAACACGAAGCACAGGTGGGCTATCGGGCAAACCATGTGCGTATATAGGAGGGAAATATATGTCTTACGTTTCACTTACGCTTGCGCCCCGGGAAGTCATTCTGGCAAGGGGGCGGTTTCACTGGACGTATAGTTTCATCTCCTGGGCCTGGCTTTTGCTGGCCGGTTGGCTGCTGATCGGCGTCGCTGTGTTTTTCTCCCGCCAGATGCGCAAATGGACGACGGAACTGGTCGTCACCAACAGACGCTTCATTTACAAGCGCGGCTTCATCTCGCGGCGCACGGACGAGTTCAACGCAGCGCGCATCCACGCCATTACGCTGGAGCAAAGCCTGCTGGGACGTCTCCTTGGCTACGGCACACTCAATGTGCGCGGCGTCGACATTGGCGACTTCGGTCTGCCCGCGATTGCAAAGCCCATCGAGTTCCGCAAGGCACTGATCGAGAGCCTGGACGTCTCCATCGAAGAGCCGTTGTTGCTGACAGAAGAAGACAGGCTGGTGCCGGTGGCGGCGGCCTGACACACCCCCGGCCCCCCTCCGGCTTGACCGGAGGGGCAAGGCGGGAGGATGCCTTCCACTTCTGCCGTGCTTATTTGTTGGAACGCTTACGTGAAAATCTTCCGCGGCCTTGCTTTTTCAAAAAGGCCGCCATCTCGGCAGATTTACGCTTGGTCTCAAATGTGAAGTGTAAATACAAAAGCAGAAAGACCGCTATGAAGGCGGATACAACCATTGCAACAACATGGACTGCCTCTGACATTTCCTTCGTGACGAGCCAAACAAAGGGGAAGTACAAGACGGCCGACACATAGAATATGGCACCTCTCAAGGCATCCTCACTAATCCAGTGAGAAAATCTGACGGCATAAAGCCCGTAGTAGTGCAAAAACAGAGTCATTGATCACGCAATCAGGCTTTCGCGCGGCGTGGGAATGCCATCCACAGTGTCAGCAGGAACACGCTGCCGGAAATGATGAGCGTAACACCGAGAATGGACGCCACAACCTCCATCGGCTCAGCACTCTGCGCGCTGCCATTCACGAGCTCCTGATACCGCCAGAAGAACGCCCGGTAGTTGAGGCAAAACGCAAAGCCCCACGCGCCGCACAGCAGCCCAGCAGCACTGCCGTAGCGATTGCTCAACGCCACATAGGACGCAAACACAAAAAGAGAGATGGCGATGTAGTCCACAATCAGCATCGGCAGAAACGAGCCGTACTGAACGAAGTGATACGTCTCCAGCGAGAAGTGCAGCGTTGCACTGATGAGCGTGTAGATCGCCAGCCCGCGTTCGAGTGTCATTTGTTCGCTTCCAAGCTTGATGATGAGAGAAATTGCAAGGCTGCTACAAGATAATTTGAACTGAGGTCAGCAGCAAAACCGTGCAGCTTAGAATCGCAACAATGGTGCTGCTGGGGATTGTTTCTCTCGTAAAGACTCTAAAATGGAATCTGGCGAAATAGGCCTCAAACGCGGCTTCCTGGTGCCACCAAATGACCCGTCGTAGACTGACTCATCAGATGTGGCGTGGAAAAACAATTGGCAGATTTTCATACCCGGATAGATTTCGAGCGGTATCTCTCCAACATTTGTCATTTCCAACGCTAAGCAACCTGAGAAGCCACTCTGGATTCCGGAAGCCGTCTCAATTATTAGACCACTCCGACCTAGTGACGACTTACCCGTCACATAGGCAGCAACATCTGATGGCAGCCTCATCCACTCAAGTGTGATGCCCAGAACGAACCTGCCAGGATGCAAGATGAATGACTTGCCAAATGGAACAAAGTACTCGCGTCCTGATCGCGCGAATTTGTCGAGGCTCTCGTAGCTCTGCTTGAGCGGCAACTTGGAAACCCGTGATTGTCTGAGTGTTAGAAACCAACGACCCAGGCGCAAGTCAACGCCGGTAGACTGATCAAAATTTCCATTGTCATCAGAGATCCCGGGAACAAGACAAATTTTCTTCGGATCATCAGCATCACGCTCGAAGCGAGCACGAAGATCATTGGAACTTATTATCAATTCGAAATTCTCCGATGAAATTCAGAGACTTCAATGGTCTTTAAAATCAACTCTCCAACTTGCTCCAAGTTCTTGCGTTGATCAACAATTTCTTCTTTGTGGAACCAATCAGCGAGCTCCCAACCGGCTTGTACTATGTCCTGTAGGTCTCCAATACCATCTTTGGGAATACCACTTTTAAAACACTCCAACATCGAGGCGACCTCAGTATTATCTGGCGAGTTAACTCCACTGGAGCTTGAAACCTCAAAAGCCTTATCGATCAGTTGCTCAAATATCTGATCAGTCGCGTAATCAGCCGCAGCCAATTGAAAACTCGCCAATGGGTCAATTTCGTTTGAGTCCTGAGACTCAAATTGCGCGCCGAACCAACTCTCATCAGACCCACTTAGCCTCGCCATTGCAGACTCAATTATGCGCGATCTGAGTCTTGCCGACGGGTAGTCGGTGCTACGGGCACCGAGACTTGGCGCCAAGAGATATGAGAAAGCATGAAGATAACTTCTCCCAAATATCCGTACGCCGAGAGCATCACAAAACGACTCTTCTGACTGTCTAAGCGACCACGCCAGTGAATTGATCCATATTCGTCGTGAAAACATATCCTCTTCAAGCTGCGCCAAATTTATTTTGGGCAGACCTGAAACATCATTGTCCCAATTTTCATGATAGTATTCGACCACTTTGTCTTTGAGTATATTCAGAAAGTGCCCATGAAGGCCTTTTTGCGGCCAGACAGAATGTCCAAGCTCATGACCTGCGAGCGGCAACAAAAGCGGATTGTCTGATTCTGACGCAGGAAGTCCGATGATTACGTACTTGGGGAGCTCAATGAGTCCCATGGGCCAGGTAAAAGGCGTATAATCCCATTCGGATGAAAGAATTAGATGACTATCCTCACCTAGATAACTTTCAATTATTTTTTTGAGAGGCTCGTATACTTCGAATGCATTCCGTACATTTGAAGATCTGAGTATTATTCCAAGGATTGGATGACATAGGTTGATGAACGAATTTGCTTCAGCTTCTTGGCGCTTTCTAATATCTGGAAATGCACCACGGCTTTTTATCAGCCGCTCTTCAAAACTCGACGCAATATCATCAAGTTGACGAAGAGCATCTTCGGAGTCGTGATAAGCATACTCCCCAGATTTCAAACGCCGTATTTGCTGCCTGAAATTCTGAAGTCGGTATTCAGAACCATGTTGTGATGTTTTGCCGTCCACGGGTTGTCTGCTTTGAGT
Organism: Candidatus Phaeomarinobacter ectocarpi; assembly: GCF_000689395.1. Taxonomy (GTDB): domain Bacteria; phylum Pseudomonadota; class Alphaproteobacteria; order CGMCC-115125; family CGMCC-115125; genus Pyruvatibacter; species Pyruvatibacter ectocarpi. Next base: position 384,177 of record NZ_HG966617.1, on the reverse strand, counting down.
CAATTGGACTGTAGTCAGACATTAGTGCTTTATGAACTGCTATGCAAAAGTTTCGCCCCTCTGTCATTCTATTGTCGTGATCAAGGCCATGTTTAGATAGCCTTTCAATGTATTTTTTGATTTCTCGTGAGAGTTGGTCAAGCGTTGATAACTCCACTCCCAATGACTCACCAATTGCATGATCAAGAACGCTGAGTGACAAAGGGTCTTTCACTCCAGACCCATCCGGTTGATCAGCGCTCGATTTCGTGTATGCAGAAATTAGAGTTCCGAAGCGCTCAATTGCGTCTAAATCAATTGGCTTATCATTTAGTGCGCTGTCAAAGGCCAAGGCTGCGTCCAGCGCCGCAGCACGTAGGCCATATATATTGTGCGTTGTATCCGATCGCATTTGGCAATGCGCCATTTTGTGTTCCCGCCATCCCTATGATTCGTCAATCTAGTACAATTATAAGTATCTAATGATAGGTTAATTTTCCTATTTCTAACACCTTAATGTACGGTCGGGAATCGAGAATTCCCGACCGTACTTGGCGCCATTTATTCAGCAGCGGCGGCTACCTTCGCGGCCGGGTTGAAGCGGCTGTAGAAGGTGTCGCCCTTGCTGGCCATGTCGCGCAGGAGGGCGTTGGGCTTGAAGCGGTCGCCGTATTTCTGGGCGAGCTTGTCGCATTCAGCGACGAACTTGTCTGTGCCCGTCATGTCGATGAGCGAGAGCGGTCCGCCTGACCACGGCGCGTAGCCCCAGCCGAGGATGGCGCCGACGTCTGCGTCGCGGACGTCTGTCACCACTTCTTCTTCAAAGCACCTTGCAGCCTCAAGTGCCTGAATGAACAGGAAGCGGTTTTTCAACTCGTCCGTGTCCACGTCATCGATGGTCTTGGTGTGTTCCACGACCTTATGCAGGTCCGGCCACAGGCGCTTGTTACCGCCTTTTTCCGCCGGCCAATCGTAGAAGCCCTTGCCGACTTTCTTGCCAAGACGGCCATGGGTGACAACCATCTCTTCGACGATCTTGTCAGCGGGACCTTCGACGTATTTGTCGCCCAGATCCTTCTTGGTCTGCTGACGCACCTTGTAACCAAGGTCGAGAGAGACTTCGTCGTTGAGGGCCAGAGGCGGCATGGGCATGCCGGTCATCTTGCCGACATTCTCGATGATGGCAGGCTCGATGCCTTCCGCCAGCATGGCAATGCCTTCGCTCACATAGGTGCCGAAGCAGCGTGACGTGTAGAAGCCGCGGCTGTCATTGACGACAATCGGCGTCTTCTTGATCTGCGCCACATAGTCCATGGCCTTGGCGAGGGTCTCATCATTGGTCTGCTCGCCCATGATGATTTCCACCAGCTGCATCTTGTCCACAGGGGAGAAGAAGTGGATGCCGATGAATTCAGCAGGCTTGGAGTAGGCTTCGGCCAGGCCGGTGATCGGCAGGGTCGAGGTGTTGGAGCCGTAGATGCCGCCCTTGGCGATCTTCGGTTCGGCCTTCTTGGTGACGTCGGCCTTGATGCCGCGATCTTCGAACACGGCCTCGATCACGAGGTCGCAGCCTTCCAGATCGTCATAGTCGGTTGTGGCTTTGATCTTGCCGAGCAGGGCCGCCTTCTTTTCGTCCGTGGACTTGCCGCGGGAGATGGCCTTGTCGAGCAGAGCTTCAGAGTAGGACTTGCCCTTATCGGCATCGGCCTGATCACGGTCGAGCAGCACCACGTCCATGCCCGCCTTGGCGGACACATAGGCAATGCCTGCGCCCATCATGCCGGCACCCAGGATGCCGAGCTTCTTCACTTCCCACTTGTCAACGCCCTGTGGACGACGCGCGCCCTTGGAGAGTTCCTGCATGGAGAGGAAGAGCGAGCGGATCATCGCCTTGGAGCGCGGGTCCATCATCAGCTTGGTCATGTAGCGGCTTTCAATCCGCAGACCGGCTTCGATGGGCACCTGAACACCTTCATACACGGCTGCCAGAATGTACTGCTGAGCCGGGTAGTTCTGGTGGGTGGTCTTGTTCAGCATGGCGTTGGCCATGGTGAAGGTCGAGCCACCGTTCTTGTCGTGCGGGCCGCCACCGGGAATGCGGTATTTGGGACGATCCCATGGCTGCAGTGCGGCTGCGAGGACTTCGGGTCCGCGCTTGCCGAGCTTGATGGTTTCGCCGGCCAGACCTTCCTTGATCCAGGCCTTGGCTTCGTCCACCAGCTTGTCACCGGCAACCACCTTGTTGACGATGCCAGCAGCTGCGGCCTTTTCAGGAGACAGTGCTGTGCCCTGCAGAATGAGCGGCAGCGCGCCTGCTGAACCGATCATGCGGGGCAGACGCTGTGTGCCGCCACCGCCGGGCAGAAGACCGACCTTGCTTTCGGGCAGGCCAAGCTGGGCGCGCGGGTTGTCCGCCACAAAGCGGGCGTGGCAGGCGAGCGTTACTTCAAGGCCACCGCCAAGTGCCGTGCCGGGAATGGCTGCTGCAATCGGCTTGCCGCAGCTTTCCATGCGGCGCAGCTGCATGTTGAAAGCGAGGTTGTTTTCATACAGCGCCTTCACCTTGTCCTGCTCGGAGCCGCCTGAGCCGCCACCTGAGTTGGAGCTCATCATGGACAGATCAGCACCGGCACAAAACGCGCCCTTGCCTGACGTGATGACGAGGCCCTTGATGGCGTCGTCGGAGGCGACTTTTTCAATGATGTCTGACAGGTCCTTCATGGAGGACTGGCTCAGAACGTTCATAGAGCGGTTGGGCATATCCCATGTGGCAACGGCAATGCCGTCCCCATCAACTTCAAATCCAAAATTTTCGTAGTCTGACATTTTAAATGCTCCCTATACGGAGGGCATGCACTCGGGCTCGCCGGAGTGAGATGTGTCACTCCGGCAACGCCTAAGCGGATGCGTTAGACGCGTTCGATGATTGTGGCTGTGCCCATGCCGGCACCAACGCAAAGCGTTGCGAGCGCGGTGTTGAGGTCACGGCGTTCGAGCTCATCGAGCACGGTGCCGAGGATCATGGCGCCAGTGGCACCCAGCGGGTGACCCATGGCGATGGCGCCGCCATTCACGTTCATCTTTTCGTGGTCGATATCCAGAGCCTGCATCATGCGCAGCACGACGGAGGCAAAGGCTTCGTTCAGCTCATAAAGGTCAATGTCGTCGACTTCCATGCCGGCCTTCTTGAGGGCCTTGGCAGAAACGTCGGCTGGACCTGTGAGCATGATGCATGGCTCGGAACCGATGGAGGCCATGGTGCGGATCTTCGCGCGCGGCTTGAGGCCAAGCGCATCGCCCATTTCCTTGGTGCCGAGCAGGACGCCAGCGGAGCCGTCCACGATGCCCGAAGAGTTACCGGCATGGTGCACGTGGTTGAGAGCTTCAACTTCCGGGTAGCGATCCGTTGCCACGCCATCAAAGGCAAACTCGCCAAGAGCCGCAAAGGACGGGTTGAGAGCCGCAAGGGACTGCATGGTGGCGTCGGGACGGATGTGCTCATCCTTGTCCAGGATCGTCAGGCCGTTGATGTCTTTCACAGCCATCACGGACTTGTCGAAATAGCCATTGTCCCAGGCGTGGGCAGCACGCTTCTGGCTTTCAACCGCATAGGCATCCACGTCGTCGCGGCTGAAGCCGTACTTTGTGGCGATGAGGTCAGCGCCGATGCCCTGAGGCGTGAAGTAGGTCTTGAGAGCAACAGCCGGGTCAGAGGCCATGGCGCCACCTGAGGCACCCATGCCAACGCGGCTCATGCTTTCAATGCCGCCACCGATAGCCATGTCAGCTTCGCCGGACATCACCTTGGCTGCTGCCATGTTGGTGGCCTCAAGGCCTGAAGCGCAGAAGCGGTTGATCTGCACGCCGGCAGTTGTCTGGGCGTAGTCAGCGTTCATCACGGCAACGCGGGCAATGTTCGAGCCGGCTTCACCAACCGGGTCCACGCAGCCCATCACAACGTCATCGACCTTGGATGTGTCGAGGTCATTGCGGTCGCGCAGTTCTTCTAGAACCTGTGTTGCAAGCTCAAGAGCGGTCACTTCATGCAGTGAACCGTCTGACTTGCCTTTGCCGCGGGGGGTGCGGACGTGATCGTAGATGTAGCATTCGGCCATTGGAGGTCTCCCTATTGGCTTTGTCTAAAACGTATTGGGTCTAATACGTGTTGGTCTTGTTAATCAGTAAGCGGATGAAACTTTTTACAGCGTGCGCGAGATCAGGATTTTCTGAACCTCGTTGGTGCCGCCGTAAATCTTCTGCACGCGCGCGTCGCGATACATGCGGGCAATGGGGTATTCATTCATGTAGCCGTAGCCACCGAAGAGCTGCAGGCATTCGTCAATGACTTCGCACTGCATGTCCGAGACCCAGTATTTGGCCATGGACGCTGTGGACGCATCGAGTTTGCCTTCGAGAAGAAGACCCGTGCAGTAGTCGCAGAAGACTTTCGCAACGGTCGCCTTGGTCTTGCACTCGGCCAGCTTGAACTGGGTGTTCTGGAAATCCATCACCGCCTTGCCAAACGCCTTGCGCTCCTTGACGTAGGCGATTGTTTCTTCCAGCGCGTAGTCCATGGCAGCAACGCCCTGAAGACCGATCTGCAGCCGCTCAGACGGAAGCTGCTGCATCAGCTGGATGAAGCCCTGGCCTTCTTCCTGGCCCAGCAGGTTGGATGTCGGCACGCGGACATTGTCGAAGAACAACTCAGACGTGTCCTGTGACTTCTGGCCGATCTTGTCCAGATTGCGGCCACGCTTGAAACCTTCAACCTCGTCCGTTTCGACGATCACCAGCGACGTGCCTTTGGCGCCGGCATTGGGGTCCGTCTTGGCAACCACGATGATGAGGTTGGCGGTCTGACCATTGGTGATGAAGGTCTTGGACCCGTTGATGACGTATTCATTGCCATCAAGTTTGGCGGTCGTCTTGATTGACTGAAGGTCTGAGCCTGTGCCGGGCTCGGTCATCGCAATGGCACCAACCAGTTCGCCGGTTGCCATTTTTGGAAGCCACTTTTGCTTCTGCTCTTCGGAGCCGTACTCATTGATGTAAGGCGCGATGATGGCGTTGTGGAGAGATGCGCCAAATCCGGCGATGCCCTTCTTGCCCATCTGGTCAATGATGATGGCTTCATGGGCAAATGTGCCGCCGCCGCCGCCAAATTCTTCGGGCATGGACGCGCAGAGAATTCCGGCTTCACCGGTCTTGGTCCAGGCATCGCGATCGACGATTTCCTGCTTCTCCCACTTATCGACATGGGGAGCGAGTTCCTTTTCAAAGAACTTGCCCACGGAATCTGAAAAGATCTGGAGATCTTCCGTCATCCAGTCTGGCGTTTCGACCTGTAGTGCGGACATGCCTGCGTGTCTCCCTGAGTAGGTTTTTGTCGTGTTCGGTTGGTTAGAACTGCTCTGCGGTCAGCGCCATCACGTCATCGGCACCGGCTTTGACGGCGGTCAGGTGTGTGGTGGTCTGCGGCAGAATGCGATTGATGAAATAGCGACCGGTGGCGAGCTTGGTCTCGTAGTAGTCCTTGTCGCCGGAGCCGTTAGCGAGGCCAGTGTTTGCCGCCTTTGCCATCTGCGCCCACATCAGCGCGATAGCTGTCAGGGCAAACAGGTGAAGGTAGTCAGCTGAGCCGGCGCCTGCGTTGTCGGGATTTTCCAGCGCGTTTTCCATGAACCACATGGTGGCTTCTTCTAGCTCTTTGCGCGCATCGCTCAGCGGCGTAATGAATTCCGCCAGCTTGGCGTCGTCCTTGTTGGCGGCGACAAAGTCGTCGACTTCCTTGAAAAACGAGAAGACAGCGCGGCCACCCTTGGAGGCGAGCTTGCGGCCCACAAGGTCCAGCGCCTGAATGCCGTTTGTGCCCTCATAGATCATGGCAATGCGAGCATCACGCACGAACTGCTCAGCGCCCCATTCCTTGGTGTAGCCAGAGCCGCCATACACCTGCTGCGCTTCAACCGCATGGGCAAAGCCCTTGTCGGTGAAGTAGCCTTTGACGATGGGAGTCATGAGGCCCATCAGATCATCCGCCTTCTGACGGGTTTCCTCGTCTTCGGCTTTTTCAGCCAGATCACCCCACAGCGCCGTCCACACAAGAAGTGCCCGTGCACCTTCGTTGAAGGCGCGGATATTCATCAGCATACGGCGTACGTCAGGATGCACGATGATAGGGTCAGCGGGGCCGTCCGGATTTTTGGGACCTGTCAGGGCACGGCCCTGGATTCGATCCAGCGCAAAATCGCGGGCATTTTGATAGGCAACCTCAGCTTGAGAGATGCCCTGCATGCCAACGCCGAGGCGGGCCTCATTCATCATGGTGAACATGGCCTTCAGGCCTTTGTTCTCTTCACCAACAACCCAGCCTTTGGCGCCGTCATAGTTCATGACGCAGGTGGCATTGCCGTGGATGCCCATTTTCTCTTCGAGACCACCGCACTGAAGCGTATTGCGCTCACCCAGCGAGCCATCCTCGTTGACGAGGAACTTGGGCACGACGAAAAGTGAAATGCCGCCGACGCCACCGGGTGCACCTTCGATACGGGCCAGCACCAGATGGATGATGTTGTCCGCCATGGAGTGCTCACCGGCGGAAATCCAGATCTTCTGACCTGTGATCGCGTAGGTGCCGTCACCATTGGGAACCGCCTTTGTGCGCAACATGCCTACATCTGTCCCGCAATGGGGTTCGGTGAGGTTCATGGTGCCGGTCCACTCGCCGGAGACGAGCTTGGGCAGATAGATGTCCTTGAGTTCATCAGACCCGTGATGGGTCAGCGCCGAATACGCGCCGTGGCTGAGGCCTGGGTACATGCCGAAGGCCATGTTGGCGGACGACACCATTTCGTTGAACAGAACACCAATCGTGTTGGGGAAGCCCTGCCCGCCATAATCCGGCGAACATACGAGCGACGGCCAGCCGCCTTCCACCAATTGCTGATAGGCGTCGCGGAACCCTTCTGGCGTTGTTACTTCGCCGTCTTTCAGTACGCAGCCCTGTTCGTCGCCCACCTTGTTGAGAGGCTGGAGGACTTCTTCGGAGAACTTTGCCGCCTGCTCCATGATCTGGTCGATCAGATCAGGCGTGGCGTCCGCGAAACCCGGAAGGTTTGAGAAACGCGAGAGGTCCAGCAGCTCATGCAGCAGGAAGCCGTATTCTCGGGTGGGGGCTTTGTAACTTGCCATCTGTGGTGGTGCTCCTGGCCGCCCGCGCTGTATCGCATGCGAGGCGGTCTGAATGGGTTGATAAATGGACCGATCATCAAAGACCGGTCGCGCTCGCTCCCTGTTACCTAGGCTTGTGCGGACTGATTGGTATGGTCGGCACTACTTTGTGAGGCGCCCTTGGTCTTGTCGGCGGCAGCGCGCTTGGACAACTCGCCCTCAACAAACTCGATGCCGTTCTGCAGATGTGAAATCGACTCGTCGATGTCCTGACGCTGGGCTTTCAGTTTCTCGATCTGGGCTGCGTATTTGCCGCGGGCCAGCTCAAGCTGCTTGGTAAAGCCGTCGCGCAGGTCGTAGAGGTCGATGATCTCGCGAATTTCAGACAGGGTGAACCCTACGCGCTTGCCGCGCTGGATCAGCTGCAGGCGGGCACGGTCGCGGGTGGAATAGACGCGCGTCTGGCCCTCACGGGCAGGATGCAGCAGGTCCTTGTCTTCGTAGAAGCGGATGGCACGCGTCGTGACATCGAATTCTTCAGCCAACTGCGTGATTGAAAATGTCGGCCCGTTGGCGTCATGGCCGGGTTCGCCCGGGCGCGCCGCGTGGGGTGGGAGCTTGGCCGCGCCGTTCTTCATGTTGTCCATCGCCGGATCGGCAGTGTGTTGGCTCATGAGTTCTGCACCTTTCGTCCCTGGTTCACGGTTCCGCAGCCTTAAGGGGCCGGGTTTCTTGAAGCGGCGGGACTCTAGGTTCCGTTGACGTAAACGTCAACAGTGAGTTTTCTTTTAGAACTTACAGCTGTTAATTCTGTCCAAAGACGGCGCTTTTCCAAGGTTTCCCGGTGGGTCATAGTGCTCCCAACTTGCTTAACTCGTCAGGACGTCCTGTGCTCCCAAAAGCGTCACACCACCCCATCGATGTGATTTCACGCCCTGCACTCGTTGCAGCGCTGGTTGCCTTGATGGTCGCGACATCATTCGGTCAGGACGCCACGTCACCAGCAGCCGCACAATCCGTCAAACCAAGCAGCCAAATTGAACCTGAAACGGCAGAAGCTGCAGACCGTACGGACACAGATGATCCGGAGGCGGAAGAAGAACCCAGGGACGAGCCGGAAACCGAGGAGATCAGCGAACTCCGCAAGGCGCTCTACAAGGCTGTATCCCGCGCCCGCAAAAGCATGGGCGCACGCAAAGTCAAGCAGGATGAAGGGTTTGAGACCATTGCCCGTCGGCATGCGCGGGACATGGTGGAGCGAGTCTACATGGACCACCGCTCACCGGAGGGAGACGGACCGCGCGAGCGCGTCTTTGCGATTTTTCCAGACTTTGACGGCATCATCGGAGAAAACATCGCGATGCGAAGGATCCAGCCAGATGCAAGCGCTGCGGAAACGGCTTTGGCGGCTGTTGAAGCCTGGATCGGAAAAGTTGCCCACCGAGAGAACCTCCTAGACCAGCGACATGGCCACATAGGCATTGGCGTGGCTGACAATGGTCGGGCCACCTACATCGTGATGTTGCTGGCAAGCGAGCCGTCTTACCGGCCACCGCCGCCGCCAGAACCACGCCCTGAACTGCCGCCCACGGTGACGCTCACCCCCACGCCAGGGACCAGTGGTGAAGAGAGCCCGCCAAAACCGGCAGAAAACGGCGCACAATCGGTGCCTGGCAGCTGACGCGTTAACACCTTCTTTACCCCGCCCTAACTAGCCTTAACGAAATCGCGGTTGCGCCATTCACGTGACGGGCCGTTTTTCGCAATTTTCCGCGCGTCCTGACCATATCTTGGGGTAGGGCCCGCGCTTTACACAAGACTCACCTATGAATACCTTCCGAATCAAAGAGGGTGGATGCGATTCGGATGAGACCTGGGGTTCCCTGGAGTGTGAAGGGCATAGAGCCCGAAGCTCGCGAAGCGGCGAAAATCGCCGCTCGCCGCGAGGGGAAGACCCTTGGGCAATGGCTCAACGAGAAAATCATCGACGCATCGGACGAGGAAGAAGCGGACATTTCCGCAGACACAGCGCTCCGACCGCCAGCGTCCTCTTCGGGAAATCCCATGCCTCAGCAGGCTCTACAGATCGATTTCAGTCCGGTGACTGACGCGCTCAGAGACCTCGTCCACAGACTTGAACGCTCCGAGCGGCGCAGCGAAAACGCCCTTACGGGTCTGGATGAGACGCTGGCCGACATGTCCACACGCCTTGAGCGGACGGAACGGATGAGCCGCGAGCCGGGTCTTTTGTCTGGTGGCAGCGGGTCCGGGCTGGATTCAACACTGGCTGACCTGCGGGAGCGTCTTGAAAAATCAGAGCGTGGCCTTGAGCGCGCGGAACACCTCAATACGGATGCCATGCGGACCGTCGAACGCGGGTTGCGCGCCATTTCCAACCGCCTTGAGGAAACCGAGCGGCGGGCGGATGAAGCCTCAAAGCAAGTGCAGACCGTTGGCATGGAAACACCGGAAACGGTGCGCCACCTGCAGTCAGCGCTGACAGATCTTTCGCGGCGGCTAGATACAACGGAAAGTGCTGCCACGACGGCGCGCGAACAGGCCGCACAAGCTGTTGCTGCCATCAATACGCGTGGCGGCGCCAGCGACGACGCTGTTGCCGCCCTTGAGCGCGCCATCGGCAATGTCGTGGACCATATCGAGGCATCAGACGCGCGCACGGCCAAGGCCCTTGGTGGTTTGCGTGACGACCTTGAGAAGCTTGAAAAAGCCGCCTCTGAAACCAAGCCCGGCGTTGGCGTCGAAGCCATCCAGACTCTGGAAGGCACGATCTCTGCCCTGCAGCAGAACGTCACCGAGATGGTCGGGCGGCTTGGTCAGGTTGAAAATAACACCCAGCGAGATGTGGACCAGATTGCAGGCGCCATCGACAATATGGGCAGCCGTCTGGACACCGTCCGCGAGGCAGCTGTTTCTGCGGCCACTGATGCGGCGCGTCAGGAAGGGTCCGTCACCGCTCAGCTTGTGTCCCAACTCGAGCAGCGAGTGGACGAGGTGGGCCAGCAGCATGTGGCAACCCAGCAACGTATCGAACAGTCCGAGCAGCAAAGCGCGCAAGCCATCCACACCATTGAGACCAGCGTCACCGACATTGCCGGTCAAATGCGCGAGATCGCCAACATTGGTGCAGGTGGCAAGGAAGTTTTCGCCGAGCCGTTGGCAGCGCTTGAAACCGCCATCGAAGAGATGGCTGACCGGCTGCAGACAACCGATCAGCGGTCCGCCAAAGCGCTGGCAAAAGTCGAAGAAGTATCTGACGAACTGCTGCGTAAACTCGATGGCGCAAATCCCACCGATGACATTCAGCAGATCAAGTCCAGCGTCGAGAATGTGGACGCACGTCTCAATCTGATTGAGGCCGCCAACAAAGGCACAGCCTTTGATACAGGGCCAGAGCTTGGCTTCATGGCCGGCGCCCCTGCCGCGGACCAGAATTCGGCCGCAGCCATGCCTCCGCCTCCGCCAGCTACGGACTGGACGGCAACAGCTGATGAAGGTCCGTTTGGTCCACCGCCTGAAGCAGGGCAGATGGGCGCACCGCCCTTCATGCCAAGTCCGGACATGGCGGATGGCCAGAGCAGCCCGTTTGGTGAGCCACCATTCCCGGATCATGCTCAGGATACAGCGGCCCCATTGGAGCCTGCCGCGCGCAATGATTTTCTGGAGTCTGCCCGCCAGGCGGCGCGTGCCGCAGCTGGCTCCGCAGGCCCTGACACCGCGCGCTCACCTTTTGCAGATGACGAGCAGACACAGCGTGCGGGCATGATGTCCGGCAGCCGTAAACCACTGGCACTTATTGCTGCGGGCCTTGCGGTAGTGGCCGTTGCCGGCCTCATCGTGGTGATGATGGGGGGCGGCCCTAAGGAAGTTGCTGGTCCACCAGATGATGTCACGGCACCTCTGGATGTCATGGCGGAGCTGGATGCGCCGACAGTGGATGTCACGCCGCTTGATGTGACACCGGATGCCGAGGCTGAGGCCGAGACCCCGGCAACTGACACGGCTCCATCTGAGATTGCAGATGCCGGTGAGACAACGCGTCCGCCGGCCCGCGAATTGCCGGACGTTGTAAGCCCGGCCGAAGCATCAGCGCCCGCAGATGTTCCATCCTCTGCCGAACAGGCTGTGGCTGGTCAATCCATCAACGGCCCAACGTCCATTACGCCACGCCAGGAAGTGGATGTGGCTTCACTGCCTACGTCTCCAGCTGAGCCGCAGCGTCAGACACTGCGCGAAGCGGCAACAAATGGCGACGCATCAGCGCAGTATGAAATTGGTCAGCGTTACGCCAACGGATCAAGCGGCGTACCTCAGGACAACGAACAGGCGGCGTATTGGCTGAACCGTGCTGCCGAACAGGGTCTGGCACCGGCGCAGTATCGTCTGGGCACCATGTTTGAAAAGGGGCTTGGCCTTCCGGAGAATCCGACCAAGGCCCGCACCTGGTATGAGCGCGCAGCAGCGCAAGGCAATGTCAAAGCCATGCACAATCTGGCCGTCATGCAGGCCGAAGGTGCCGGCGGACCGCAGGACTTTGCCGGCGCGTCACGCAGCTTCGAGGCTGCTGCGCAGCACGGCCTTGCGGACTCCCAATACAATCTGGCGATCCTTCACGAGCGCGGATTGGGCGTAGAGCGCGACCTCGCCGAGGCCTATAAGTGGTTTACCATCGCGTCAGCCAATGGTGACGCGGACGCAGGTGCGCGGGCTGAAGCCCTCAAGAACTCCGTAGACGCCGCCAAGCTGGTGGATGCAGAACTTGCAGCACGCACCTTTACGCCACGCTCAGCAGATGCGGCAGCCAATCAGGTGTCGTGGCAGGCTGAGATGACACCCGCAGCCATGGTTCGCGAAGCCCAGCGCATTCTGGGTTCGCTCGGATATGATGCAGGCCCTGCGGATGGCCGCCCCGGCAACAAGACGCTGGATGCGGTACGCAAGTTTGAGCGCGACAAGGGCCTGGCGGTGACGGGTCGCATTGACGGCCGGCTGATGGACGCGCTGCAAAAGGCTGCAATCTAGCGCTCAATATGCCTGCGACCATGGCTGAATGGTTTCTTGTGTGCTAGCAAGATGGGCATGCGCTGTGCCGTTCCGGCCGGGGCACCAGACACCAAACCATAGCCGCACAGGGATCTGACGCAGGGTGCAGATTTACCTCCCCATTGCTGAGATTTCAGTCAACGCATTTGTGTTGCTGGGGCTTGGCGGCGCGGTTGGCTTTCTGTCGGGCATGTTTGGTGTCGGCGGCGGCTTCTTGATGACGCCGCTGCTGATTTTTACCGGCATTCCCCCAGCGGTCGCCGTGGGCACAGAAGCGGTCCAGATTGTGGCCACCTCCATGTCCGGTGTGCTGGCCCATTGGCGGCGCAAGGCCGTCGATTTCAAAATGGCCGGGGTGTTGCTGGCGGGTGGCGCTGTCGGCTCGATCATCGGTGTCCTGATCTTCAGTGCCCTTCGCTCTGAAGGCCAGATCGACCTGTTTATCTCCCTGGCCTATGTGGTGTTTCTCGGGGTCATCGGCGCTTTGATGATGGTGGAAAGTGTCCGCGCCATTCAGGCGTCGCGCTCGGGCAAGTCTGTTTCGTCGCGCAAGCCGGGAACTCATGGCTGGATACATGGGCTGCCCTTCAAGGTCCGCTTTCGTCGTTCGCGGCTTTACATTTCAGCCATTCCGCCGCTCCTGATTGGTCTCTCGGTCGGCATACTGGCGGCCATCATGGGCGTGGGTGGCGGTTTCATCATGGTCCCGGCCATGATCTACCTCCTGCGCATGCCGACCAATGTCGTTGTTGGCACGTCGCTGTTTCAGATCATGTTCGTGACTGGCCTGGCCGCCATCATGCACGCAACCCTCAACCAGACAGTCGATATTGTGCTCGCAATGCTGCTGCTCGTTGGCGGTGTTCTGGGCGCCCAGGTGGGGGTCCGCGTCGGGCACAAACTGCGCGGTGAGCAACTGCGCGCCCTTCTCGCCTTGATGGTTATTGCGGTCTGCCTGCGCCTTGCCTGGGACCTTGTGGCCACACCGGATGACCTGTTCACCGTGATGATCGGGAGCGGCCTATGATCCGACCTCTCATTCACGCCTTGCTTTTACTGCTTGTTGTTCCGGCAACAGCCTCGGCGCAGATCATCGACGGGACGCCCATGGATGGCGAGGCAATTGTCGCTGACCTCAGCGAGAACCTGATTGCCATCACCTCCAACTTCACCGGTGCAGAAATTCTCCTGTTCGGCAATGTGGATGCACCGGACAATGTGACCCCTGCCCTGCAGCGGGACATTGTTGCCGTCGTTCGCGGTCCGTATGAGCCGCTGGTCATTCGGCGCAAGGAGCGGATTGCCGGCATCTGGGTCAACACCGACGCTTATGACGTTCCTGCAGCGCCGGGATTCTATCATGTCGCGAGCACACGCCCGCTGGATGAAATTGCCTCGACAAGGGTCTTCGAGAACGCGGAAATCGGTCTGCCGGCACTGGACATCTCGACGGGTGACGACGCGATTGTCCTGCCCGTCACCTATCGTGACGCCGTTGTGCGGGCGAAGCTGAACGAGGGGCTCTATGCGGAAGCCCCCGGCTCAATCACCTTTGTTGGCCCGTCCCTGTTTCGCGCTGAGATCGCACTGCCGGCAAACGTGCCGGTCGGCTCATACGTCGCAACGGTCTATCTTGTGCGCAATGGCGCGATCAGCGGCCAGCGGTCGATCAACCTGATCATCAACAAATCAGGCGTTGAGCGCTTCATGTACAATTTTGCTCAGAAAACGCCGTTCTTCTATGGGATCGCTGCGGTGCTGGTGGCGCTGTTTGCAGGCTGGGTCGCTGGAACCGTGTTCCGCGAGCGTTAACCCTCTGCCACGCCTGCGCGGATTCCGCGCATGTGATCACGTGGGTTTGACGGGCCAATGACGCATCTGCGCCATATGATGCTGTCTTTGTATTCCAACACCTGCAAGTCAGCGCACGGCAAACCACAGCATGGACACGGGCAGTATTTCATATCTCGCAGCGTTTATCGGGGGGCTGATCAGCTTCCTGAGCCCCTGCGTACTGCCGCTGGTGCCTGCCTATTTGAGCTTCATGGCGGGCACGACGTTTGAAGCCCTTCAGGAAGACGACGAAGCCGTTACCCGCCGCACGCTGATCGGCGCTTCCGGATTTGTCCTCGGCTTCTCAACCGTGTTCGTCGCCCTGGGCGCCACGGCATCAGTAATCAGTCCGCTTATTCTCGCCAACAAGGTCGTCATTGGATATGTGGCCGGGGCGACAATCATCATTCTTGGCCTGCATTATATGGGGCTTTTCCGCATTGCCCTGCTCGACCGCGAAATGCGGATGATGCCGGCAACGCTTGGCCCCTCTGGGGATGGAGAGCGGGCGGAACGGTCTGCGGTGATGCAGGCGCTTGGCCCCTATTCCATTGGTCTCGCGTTCGGCTTTGGCTGGACGCCCTGTATTGGTCCGATCCTCGCAACGATCCTGTCGATCGCAGCAAGCCGGGATGATCTTGGCTATGGCGTCTCGCTGCTGAGCGTCTATTCGCTTGGCCTGGGCATGCCGTTCCTGCTTGCCGCGTTGGGTGTGCGCAGTTTCCTCGCCTTTTCCGCGCGCTTCCGCAAACACATGCACAAAGTAGAAATTGCGGCGGGCCTGCTGCTGGTGGGGACAGGCCTGTTGATTTTCTTCGGGTCGCTAGAAACCATTGCCTATTGGCTGATTGACCTGTTTCCTGCGCTGGCAACACTTGGTTAGAGGCTGCTGCGGTAACATCGTATGCTAGAGCACATCGCTGCAGAGCATCTCCGGGGGGTGATGCCTGCAAACACGCGGTGAAGGGGGACTTCAAAATGACAGACGAGGCAGAGACCGAGCCTGCGGCAGACCCGCGGGACCCCGCTGATCCGCCACGCGCCGCAGCCCTACTTGGCTATGCGGGCGTCATTCCGTTTGTCACGACGGCCGTCATCATCTTTTTCCTCTATCCGCGTCCTGAAGCGCAGACGGTCCTCACCTATCAGATTGCTTACGGGGCCGTGATCCTGTCCTTCCTCGGCGGCGTTCGCTGGTCGCTGGCGATGCTCTTTCCCGAAGACGAGCAACTCCTCAAGCGCCTGACATTTTCGGTGATGCCATCGCTGCTTGCGTGGGCTGCGTTGTTTGTGCCGCCTGCATGGGGGCTCGCCCTGCTCATCATATCGTTCTGGGGACAGGCTGCATCCGATGCACAGGCGTCGCGGTTGCGCGAAGCGCCTATGTGGTATGGCGGCTATCGCGTACGGCTCAGCATCCTGGTTATCGGCGCGCTGGGACTGACCGTCGTAGGAATTGTGTTGCGGAGTTAGGCTTGCTGCCCCTGGCCGATGCGGGCTGCATATCATCCGGTACAAGACGTTTTCCCGGCATCGGGTAAACCTGTGTCTCGCCCATGAGCAGTGCGTTGAAGGGGCCGTGAAACAACGGTGCAAATGCATCGTCCAGGACATTGAGGCCACCGGTGTATGCGCCGAATGCCGGCATCACCAATCGGGTGCCATCCGTGGCAAAACACCGACGCCGCAATCGCCGGCCGCGCTGGCGAACCACACCACAGGGGTGCAAGTGCCCGGCAATTTCACCTGTCGCTGGGGCCACCTGTGGCTCATGCCTCAGGATGAGATTGCCAAGGTCAGATTCTTCTTCGGCCCGACCACCCAGCACGTGACCATCGACCAGTCCCTCATGGTTGCCGGCGATCCATAACCAGTCGTGGGCCGATGTCATGGCAATCAGCGCGTCACGGTCAGCACCAGTCAGACGTTCAGGCCCCTCCGGGTCATGAAAACTGTCGCCCAGACTGACGACGTGCGCAGGCTGGTACTTGCGAAGGACCCGCGCCAGCAGTTTGAGGGTAGCGCGTGTGTCATAGGGCGGCAGCGCCACGCCGCGGCGGGCATAGGACGATCCTTTTTCAAGGTGCAGGTCTGACACGATGAGGGTGTTATGCGCTGGCACGTGCAGCGCGCCGGACGCGTCAGGCACCAGACGCTCACCACAGATGGAAATCATATCAGCCGCATTGCCTCTTCAATCAGACTCTCTGACGCTTCAGCCAGAAGGCTCTCATTTGCCTCGCCGGGCACCGACTCCTTGCCGATCTCCAGCATCACAGGCACCGCAAAGGGCGACACCCGATCAAGCCGCTTTACCACGATTCTGTTTTTGACGCGGGCCAGAAGGCTCGAGAGACGCTTCAGATCGAGTAGTCCGGAGGAAGCGTCAGCCCATGTTGCCTGCATGAGCAAATGATCTGGCTCGTGCTCACGCAATACGTCGTAGATGAGGTCAGAAGAGAACGTCACTTGTCGGCCTGATTTTTCGTGACCGGGAAACCGCCGCTCAATGAGGCCTGCGATCACGGCGCAGTTCCGGAAGGTACGTTTGAGCAGATAGCTTTCCGCAAGCCATGCTTCCAGATCGTCGCCTAGCATGTCTTCGTCAAACAGATCGCCAAAGGTGAGGTCTCCCTGCTGGGCCATCAGCCCCGGGTCACGCAGGCACCAGACTGCTAGCGCATACTCGCTGGCGACAAAGCCCATGGGTCGTGCGCCAAACCTGTCCAGCCGCCGGGTCAGCAACATGCCAAGCGTCTGGTGCGCCAGCCGTCCTTCAAACGGGTACATGACCATGTAGAACTTGTCCGCACGCGGAAAGATCTCGAGCAGCAGCTCACCCGGCTTGGGCAATACCGATCGCCATTGCTGTATTTGCAACCATTCAGACACTTGTTCAGGCAGGTTCGGCCAATAGGAAGGGTCTGACAGCATCTCGCGGACGCGGCCGGCCAGATAGGTCGAGAGTGGAAACTTGCCGCCGTAGTAGGCGGGAATGGCGGGGGTGTCGTCCTTGGTTTTGGAGGCCAGCGCCTCCTGCTCATGAATGCCCTCGAACTTCAGCACGTAGCCTGCAAACAGGAACGTGTCGCCAGGTGCGAGTTGTTCAATGAAGTATTCTTCGATCTCACCGATGACACGACCACCGCGTTTTGCACGACCGCCGGCACGCACCATCTTCACTTTGAGCATCGGCGCCTCGACGATGGTGCCCACATTCATGCGAAAGCGCTGGGCGATCGATGGATGCGCCAAACGCCACTGGCCTTCAGGCGTCTGGCGAAGGCGCGCAAAGCGGTCATAGCTTTTGAGGGCATAGCCGCCGGTCGCCACGAAGTTGACGGCCTGATCGAATGTTTCGCGCGGCAGTTCGCGATAGGGCGATGCGGAAATCACATCGCGATAGAGGTCATCTGCATCAAATGCAGCCGCGCAGGCGATACCAAGGATGTGCTGGGCCAGAACATCCAGCGCACCAGGACGATCAACGTCGCCATCCTGTGTGGCGGTCATGGCGGCTTCGCGCGCCGCCTCGCACTCCAGAACTTCAAACCGGTTGGACGGGACCAGGAGCGCCCGGCTTGGCTCATCCAGCCGGTGATTGGCGCGCCCGATGCGCTGGAGCAAACGGCTGGCCCCTTTGGGCGCGCCGATATTGATCACCAGATCCACGTCACCCCAGTCGATGCCCAAGTCCAGGGTGGAGGTGCACACCACTGCGCGCAGCTCACCCTTGGCCATGGCCGCTTCCACCTTGCGGCGTTTGTCCGTGGCCAGCGACCCGTGGTGCAAGGCGATGGGCAGCGTGTCTTCGTTCAAGTGCCAAAGTGACTGGAAAACGAACTCCGCCTGACTGCGTGTGTTGACAAACACCAGTACCAGTTTATTGGCACAAATGGCCTGATACACTTCTTCCATTGCATGGCGGGCTGAGTGCCCGGACCAGGGGATGCGTTCCTTGCTTGCAAGAATGGACACGTCCGGGGAGGTGCCACCTGCGCCCGTCACTAGTTCGGACAGGGCATCATCCGTCCCGTCTTGCGGCACGAGATATCGTCGCAATCTGTCCGGGTTTTCGACCGTGGCAGATAGGCCGGTAAACCGCACATTGGTTGACAGACGGCGCAGCTGCGCCAGGCCAAGCGACAGCAGGTCGCCGCGTTTGGACGGGGCCAGTGCGTGAAGTTCATCAAGCACCACGGCCTTGAGACCGGAGAAAAATCGATCGCTGTCCGTATAGGACAACAGCAACGCCAGCTGCTCCGGTGTTGTCATCAGGATGTCCGGCGGGTCGCGGCGCTGGCGTTGTCTCCGGTTTTGCGGTGTGTCCCCGGTACGGGTCTCGACGCGGATATCGAGGCCCATTTCATCGATGGGCATTTCGAGGTTACGGGCCACATCCACTGCCAGTGCCTTGAGGGGCGAGATGTAGAGCGTGTGCAGCTTGCGGACCTGTCCGGGCTTGCGCGGACCTTTGTCAGCAATCTCGATAAGACTTGGCAAGAAGCCGGCCAGGGTCTTGCCGCCGCCGGTGGGCGCGATGAGCAGGGCCGACTTTCCCGCCAGACCCGCTTTCGCCAGTTCAATCTGATGGGCCCGAGCTTCCCAGCCGCGCGAGGCAAACCACGCCGCAAAGGCATCCGGCAAGGCGGTTTGCGGCAGCGTTGCGCGCTTTTTGGCTGCCTGCTTGGTTTTGGGGGCGGATGTCATGAATCGCGGAAAACTTGAAACTTTGGGCTTGGGTTCTCGTAATGTTCGCCTAGATTGAGGCGCATGGCCATGCCCGCTGACAAATTACTGCATCCCATGCCCGAGGGGCTCTATTGCCCCGTCGGCGACTTCTACGTCGACCCGGTGCGTCCGGTGGACCGGGCGGTGATTACCCATGGCCATGCGGACCACGCGCGTGCGGGTCATGGGGCCGTTCTGGCGACGCGAGAAACGCTGGCGATCATGGCTGTGCGCTACGGGGTGGATTTTACAGGGACGCGCCAGTCCGTCGCCTATGGGGAAAGCACATCCATCAATGGCGTGGATGTTAAGCTTGTCCCGGCGGGCCATGTTCTTGGGTCCGCTCAGGCGGTGATTGAACATGATGGCACCCGCATTGTTGTGTCCGGAGACTACAAACGCCGCCGTGACCCGACATGCGCCAGGTTTGAGCCCGTGCCCTGCGATGTGTTTGTCACCGAAGCCACGTTTGCCCTGCCCGTCTTTCGCCATCCGCCGACCGAAGATGAAACTGCCAAACTCATTGCGTCACTTGCCCGCTTTCCAGAGCGAACACATCTGGTGGGTGCCTATGCACTTGGCAAAGCGCAGCGCGTGATCATGCATCTGCGTGAACAGGGTTACGAACGACCGATTTATCTGCATGGCGCGATGGAAAAACTCTGTGCCCTCTACAAGGAGTTCGGCGTTGATCTGGGTGACCTGCTACCTGGCGCGGGTCACTCCAAGGAAGACCTTGCTGGTGAGATTGTGGTCGCCCCACCCTCTGCCACACGGGACAGGTGGTCACGCCGGTTTGCTGATCCCGTGACGGCCTTTGCCAGTGGATGGATGCGGGTGCGGGCCAGAGCGCGGCAGGCAGCTGTAGAGCTGCCATTGATCATCTCAGACCACGCGGACTGGGACGAACTGATCTCAACCATTGCGGAACTGTCACCGCAGGAACTATGGGTGACCCATGGGCGCGAAGACGCGCTTGTACATGCCGCCACACAGATGGGTGTCGCCGCCAAGCCATTGAGCCTTGTTGGCTACGATGACGAAGATGGCGAAAGCATAGATGCTCCCGCAGCGGACACGGCATCATGAACCTGTTCGCCCAATTTCTGGACGCCTTGTCCTATGAGCCCCGCCGAAATGGCAAACTGGCGCTGATGGTGGATTACTTTCGCGACGTGCCGGACCCCGAGCGTGGCTATGCGCTGGCGGCTCTGACCGGTGGCCTCGAATTCAGGCACGCCAAGGCGGGTCTTATTCGCGAGCTTGTGTCCGCACGTGTGGATCCGGTTCTGTTTGAACTTTCCTACGACTATGTGGGTGATCTGGCGGAAACAACAGCATTGATTTGGCCACAACGCCCCGGCGCCAACCGGGTGCCTGGCTTGTCTGAGGTGGTCGAGACACTGCGGGGCGCCGCCAAGACAGATACGCCCCGGCTCATCGAAGGCTGGCTGGACGCGCTGGATGCAAATGGCCGCTGGGCACTTATCAAACTTGTGACCGGCGGGCTTCGCGTTGGTGTATCGGCACGCCTTGCAAAAACCGCTGTCGCGCAGTTTGGCGGTTTGCCCGTGAACGAAGTGGAAGAACTCTGGCACGGGCTTGATGTACCGTATACGGAATTATTTGCATGGGCGGAGGGAAAAACAGAAAAGCCTGCCCACGCAGCGCTGGCGCCGTTCCGCCCGGTGATGCTGGCTCACCCCATCACGGAAACTGACTTTGAAAAACTTGTCCCCAAGGACTTTTTGGCTGAATGGAAGTGGGATGGCATTCGTGTCCAGGCCGTGTCGGAAGATGGTGTTCGTCGTCTGTACAGTCGCACAGGAGATGACATTTCGAAGGCATTCCCGGATGTGATTGAGGCACTGGATTTTGACGCATCGTTGGATGGTGAGCTGCTGATCGGCCAGGACGGCGCCGCGCGGCCCTTCGCAGACCTGCAGAAACGCCTGAACCGCAAGACCGTTTCCAAGAAAACGCTTGCAGAAAGTCCGGCGTTTATTCGCGCTTATGATGCGCTGGTGATTGAGGGTGAAGACTTGCGGGCGCTTCCCTTCGTGAAGCGCCGCCAAAGACTGCTGGCATGGCACGACCGCACCACGCCTGATCGGATCGACGTCTCCGAGCAGCTTGTCTTCGAGACGTGGGATGATCTGGCGGCGGCCCGCGCCGAAAACCTGTCGACCGGCGTCGAAGGCTTGATGCTGAAGCGCCGTGACAGTGTCTACGAGCCCGGACGCCCCAAAGGTCCGTGGTGGAAGTGGAAGCGTGACCCCTTCATCATTGATGCGGTGTTGCTTTACGCCCAACGCGGGCACGGCAAACGGTCTTCGTTTTACTCCGACTACACATTTGGCGTCTGGCGCGGCGATGACCTTGTGCCGGTGGGCAAAGCCTATTTCGGGTTTACCGATGACGAGCTGAAGCAGATCGACAAATTCGTTCGCGGCAACACCACCAACCGCTTTGGCCCCGTCCGTGAAGTGACTCACACGCGGGACGAAGGCCTGGTTCTCGAAGTGGCATTTGAAGGCCTCAATCGGTCAACACGGCACAAATCAGGAGTGGCGATGCGCTTTCCTAGGGTTTCGCGATTGCGCTGGGACAAGCCACCTGCCGAGGCAGACACGCTGGAAACACTGGAGAAATTGCTACCGGAGGTGTGAAAACGCTGAATGTGGCGCAAGTGCCACGTCCCGGCGCGGCCCCAGCCTGCCACATTTCGCGCCTTGTTTTTGTGCCTTATGGTGTCCACAGACAGTGCGGCCGTGTGACGTAAACAGGGCCCAAACCGGGTGCCGGAAGGATTTTTGAGACATGAACAACATTTTTGGCGGCTCACCTCCCGCTGTAATTCTCAAAATCGCCATCGCCAGCGTTTGCGTGGGGCTGCTTCTGGCGATCACCGGCATGGACCCGATGATGGTCTGGGAAGATGCCTTTGCCACCATTGGCAATGTCTGGGGCTGGGCAATCGACTGGTTTGCATGGGCCGGCAAGTACCTGATCATGGGCGCCATCATCGTTGTGCCCATCTGGATTGTGGTGCGCTTGTTCGACGTTCTGTTCGGCGGCAGCAAATCGTCATAATCCAGCGCTATGGATGGCCCGTAACAGGTCCAGCAAGTGGAGCCGGGATGTGACGCAGGGAAAGCTGCAAACATGGCTGAGATACGCAGGCCGCTGGCTCGTCACCTGGCCACATGGTCGCCGTTCTGCCGTCATCCTTGCCTTATTGTTCTGGGCTGCCGGTCTTGTCGCCACCCGCCTTGACGGACTAGCCGTCATGGACCTGCCCTATGGGCCGGTGCTGGCGGATGGTGTGCTGACGGTGCCTGCCGGAGACGTCATCGCATTGGAGTCGCCACCGGACATCGCCTTGGCGACATCGTCGGTCATCACTCTGGGGCCACCGCCGCCACTGCCGCTCCCAAGACCGGGTCGGGATACTGACGAGCCTGTAGCAGATCCCATTGAGCCGGCCGCCGAAGAACCGGCCCAAGTCTCACCCACACTCGTGATCGCAACAGAAGGCGACTATCCGCCCTTTAATTTTGTAGATGCCACCGGTGCCTTGCGCGGGTTGGAGATTGATCTGGTCTACGCGGTTTGTGCTGAACTCAAAATCACCTGCGAGATTGTCTCGCGGCGCTGGGACGAGTTGCTGCCCGGGCTGTCGAACAACGACTATCAGGCGGTGGCAGCCTCATTGCGTATTCCAAGACAGCCGCCTGACGGCATTGTCTTTTCACATCCCTATTTTGGAACCGCCGCGGCCTATGCCACACAGGAGGGAGATGTTGCTGCGCGCATCCGCGGGCCGATAGGCGTTGAGGCTGGCACCCGCATGGCGGCCTATCTTGCCAATCGGAATGATAACGTGACCATCCAGACCTATCCGGATGCAATCTCCACCTATCAGGCATTGCTGGACGATCAGGTGGCGGCGGTTTTTGACGACGCGGTGCGTCTCAACCGGTGGCTGAATGACCCATCAGCGGCGTGCTGCGTCATGTCGGGTCAACCTGTATTCAGTACAGAATTTTTCGGGCCCGGCATCGGCTTTGCCCTGCGCGAAGACAATGGTGAGTTGCTGGGCAGGGTCAATCAGGCGCTGGATCAGCTCGCGCGGGAAGGCCGCATCGCTGAACTGTCTGACCGCTACCTGCCGTTTGCCCTTAACTGACGTCGGGCAACGTACGGGGCATGACGAACGCCTTGAGGTGTCCGCCTGCCGGCAGGTCCGACCAGTCGCTGGCGTCGCAGTCGATCACTGTCAGCGCGGCTGTGGGGTATTTGCGCTGCAGCGTGCTTAGCACCTGTGCATCGCCGGAATGAGCAAGCCCCAGAGCAAGGCTGTGTGTGCCGGGGTTATGGGCGAGGATCAAAACGCAGTCCGGCTCTGTCTCAGCCTGCTGCAGATGTTCAAGGGCCACGTCGAGCATCTGTTCGGGCATTGCCAGATACATGCCCCGGTCAAAGCAGACTTTGGCCTCCGTGCCCATTTCCTGTTGCAACAGCTCCAGCGTCTCCCGCGTGCGGGTGGCCGTGGAGCACACGATCAGTTGCGGTACGAGGCCGTTTTCCTTGATGTACTGGCCCATGCGAGTTGCTGCGGCGCGACCGCGGGCATTAAGCGTGCGGGCGTGATCATCCAGATCTTCGTCGGACCAGTCGGATTTGGCATGGCGGAGAAGCAGCAATCGTTTCACGGGAAATCTCCGCTATGGGCGCTTTGAAAATGGCAGCCACAGCGAAAAGCCAAGGCGTGCGGGGCGATCATCCTGAAATTCGGAAAGACCGATGGTCATTGACGTATGACCATCTTCGGGTTGGTCCTTATAGGTACCAAACAGCCTGTCCCAAAGCGACAGGTTGAATCCAAAATTGCTGTTTGTTTCCGGCACCCGCACCGAGTGATGCACCCGGTGCATATCCGGCGTCACGATCAGCCAGCGCAAAACCCGGTCGACCCCCACGGGCAATCGCAGATTTGCATGGTTGAACATCGCCGTTCCATTGAGCAGCACTTCAAAAATGATGACTGCTGCAGGTGGCGCGCCCAAGGCAACGACCAGCGCAATCTTGATGGCCATGCTCAGCAGGATTTCAACCGGGTGGAACCGCAAGGCGGTCGTGACATCGATATCGCGATCCACATGATGAACCCGATGAATGCGCCACAAGACCGGCACATGGTGAAAAACCAGGTGCTGTGCGTAGATCGCTGCATCCAGGATGATAATCGCCGCGAGCACCGTCACCCACGGGGCAACGTCCAGCAAATTGAGCAGGCCTATGTCCATGCGCTGGGCAAATCCGGCGGCGCCCACCGCCAGCACCGGAACCGCCACGCGCAGGGCGACCGTGTTGAGGATCGTCATGAGGCCATTTGTGGTCCACCGCTGTAATCGTCCCAGTGTTCTGTCCCGGCGAGGCCAAAGGGCTTCTGCCAAGATGAACAGGGTTAACAGGCCTGCAAACGCTGCAAGCCGGATGGCACCTTCATTGCTGGTAAAAAACTGCTCCATGACCCCTAAAATGTCCGGACTGGCCAGCAAGTCAATTGACGGTTTTGCGAGCGGCTGAAATTATTAGCGCATGACAAATACAGCACCCCTCGCCGCCCTCACCCTTGCCGCCTTTCTGGCTGGCACGAGCTTCGTCTCTTCTGCGCTGGCTTCAGACGCAAAATCCTCGCCCTGCACGCCTGTTGCGGAGGCTGAATTCGGCGACCCGGTGATTTGCACCGGTATCATGAAGAAGGGCGGGCACACGCTGGCCGTTCGCCTGTACTGGGATATTCTGGCAGACACTGACGAATGGCATGTGACGCGCATCGAAACTGCCAAGACACCCAACGGCAAGTCCCGGACGGTGCTTGACGACGTGGACAGCCGCGCACCCATGACCATGGAAGCCAATGGCTTTGAGTTCGGGGATTTCAACTTTGATGGCTACACGGATTTCCGGCTGATCGAGTTTCTGCCTGCCGGGCCGAATGTCGCCTACTTCAATGCGATCTATAATCCCAAGACACACCGCCACGTGGTCGCGACTCAGCTCAACATGTTAAGTGCGCCGGAATTCGATGCGGCCCGGAATGAGGTTACCAGCGAATGGCGCAGCAATGCCGCGACATATGGCGCGGACATTTACACCTGGGATGGCACTGACCTGGTCCTGAAAAAGCGCGTGGTCTCCATGTATGATGGCGCCGAAAACTGCATGGCGACATCATTCGAGCCGGTAGGCCGAGTGACGGCTGAAGCACTTGGGTCCGGCGAGACGGATGGGTTGCTGACAGAAGTCTACGAAGAGCCCTGCAGCTAGGTCCGATGCTAGGGGCGCAGGTGACGGGCCCGCGTGCCGCGTTCAATGGCGGCGGCAATCAGACGTTCAACATCCAGCTTGTGGCGGATGATTTCCAGAAGGCGTAGCTCTTCCTGGCCGATCTGCAGGTCTGCGGCGGCCACCTCTGTTGCCATGGCGTAGGCCGTTTCACGCATATGCACCGGCAACGCTTCCTTCACGAGGCCGAGCACGGTTTCCAGACCATCGTCTTCCTGAAGGATGGCCGCGCATTCCTGTGCGGTCGGCACTAGCTTCTCCTGGGAATAGTCTTTGAAGGCCGGCAGCACGGCAGTGATGTTGCCGATTTTCTTGAGCTCATCGTCGGAAATGTTGCCGTCAACGGCGGCCATGGTGACCATCACGTAAATGAGTGCAGATTGCGGATTGATCGTCGAGGCCATGCAGAATGCCACCTTGATAGAGAGTCGGATAAAAACAGGAAAACACGGACCGCACAGAACAGATGTGTGGTCCGGCTGCGGACACTAGGCAATCACCGGTTGCCGGGCAAGCGCCACCCGCGCCCTACTGATTTAAGAAGTCGGCGCTGGCCTGCGCTGCCTCCGCAAGTCCCACCCGCTCCACAACAACGCCTTTGGGCAGTGCGCCAAGCAGTTTGGAAGGAAGCGGCGCCAGAATGGTGAAAACGCCGCGATCATCAGCAGACCGGATCAGCCGGCCAAAAGCCTGACGCAGGCGCAATCGCGCAATCATGTCGTCATACCGCCCACCGCCGAACGCCGAGCGGCGGGCCTTGTGGAGAATGTCCGGGCGCGGCCAGGGCACGCGATCAAACACAAGCATTCGCAGCGCATCACCGGGAACATCCACGCCGTCGCGCACTGCATCGGTGCCCAGCAGACAGCTGTCACGCTCGCTTTTGAAAATGTCCACCAACGTGCCCACGTCCATGGCATCCACGTGCTGGGCATAAAGGTTAAGCCCTTTGGCGGCGAGGGCAGGCTGCAGCCGCTCATGGACGGCGCGCAGCCGGGCAATGGCTGTAAATATCCCGAGGGCACCGCCGCCGGATGCTTCAAACAGCGTACGGTAGGCACCTGCCAATACATCCAGCCGGGCACGGCCCAGTTCATGGACGGCAAACACGCGGACCTGATTGGCGTAGTCAAACGGCGATGGAAAACTGGCCCGGATCGCCGGTGCCGCCAGATGCATGGCGCCCGTGCGTACTTCCGCGCTGGCCCAGTGCATTTCATCTTCAGGGGGCTCAGCCATGGTGGGGCCAGCCGACATGTCGGGCATGTCATGGATGTCCCGTGATGCGCCACTGAATGGGTCGAGAACGTCTTCCACTGGTGCGGTTTGCAGGACCGGTTCATCTCTCAGGGTAGCGGAGGTCACCAAAACGCCCTGTGCGCGGTCCAACACGACCTCTGCGAGCGGTATCGTTGGATCCAACCAGTGGCGGCGCATGGCGATGTCGCGCTCACGCCCATCTGACCGCTCGAGTTCAAACCATTCAACAAAGCCTTCGTCCGGCTCGCGTCCAATACCCTGCAGCATTGCCATCCATGACGGGATGAGGCCGCCAGTGCGACGGATGATGGCACCGTAGGCAGCCTCGATGCGCATACGGGTCGCGGGTTCAAGGCTGTCGCCTTCCTCCTGGAGACGCTTGGACAACAGGCCCGCTATCGCCCGCAACGGTCGTGCAAGTTCTCCAAGTCCATTGGAGAGACGAGATGCTGTCGCTGGCAGGTCCTCAATGGGCGGCGATACCTGTGTTTCCAGCGAGAACGGCGTTGTGTCATTTGTGTTGCGCGTCAGCACCTGCAACCGCACCTGCGCCAGGAACTGTTCCGCCGGGGTGTTTGCTGCTTCAGTCTGAATGCGTGTCTGCCAGCCCGGGCCTGCAAGCACACGCGCAGCGCTCTCAGCCTCGTCCAGCAGTTTTGGGCCTTCATCGATATCTTCGATCAGGTCGCCGACACGCTCGCGCAGGCCACGGGTTCTGCGGGAGCGTCGCGCCTCGGAGCCGCGAATCCAGCGGCGAAGTTCAGCGGTTTCAAAGCCGGAGAGGACAACGGAAAAAGCGCCGTCGGCTGCATCGAAGACGTGATGCCCTTCGTCAAACACAACCCGTTGGGTATTTTCGGAGAGGACCAGCTCACCGCTCGCGTCTGGAATATGTGCATTGGCTGCCTGCGTGAGCACAAGTGCATGGTTTGCCACCACGATGTCTGCGTTACGCGATTTGCGTGTGGCGCGTTCAATGAAACAGGTCTTGTAGTGCGGACAGGCGGAGTACACGCACTCACCACGCCGATCTGTCAGGCCGATGCCACCTTCATTGCCCGCGCGCGCGGCACCGGGCACCAGCCAGGACGGAAAGTCACCGCCGAGCATGTCGCCGTCTCGTGTTGCCCGTATCCAGCGCGCGATGAGGCCCAAAGGAATAAGTGACGGATTGCCCGGTGCGCCTGGCGCTGCCACGCCTGCTGCAGCCCGCCCGGCTCCTTCTTCAAAGTTGAGCAGGCACAGATAGTTCTCGCGGCCTTTGCGCAGCACAACCTTGGATGATTTTTGCTCCGGGTCCGGATAAAGTTTGGTGAGCTCCTGATCGAGCTGGCGTTGCAGGTTCTTGGTGTAGGTCGACAGCCACACCGGCGCATCATTGCGCTCGGCCCACAGGCTTGCAGGCGCGATGTAGCCCAGTGTCTTGCCGGTTCCGGTTCCAGCCTCCGCTAGCACAAGATGCGGCTCTCCGGGCTCCCGCGGCAGGAAAGCGCGGGATGCGGCACTGGCATAATCCTTTTGACCCTGGCGATCTTCTGCCCCTGCGCCCACGAGCTGGCGCAAACGACCACCAGCCTCCTCCGGTGCGACGGGACGATTGCCCGGTTTGCCGCGCGCGGCCGTCTCTTCCCACTCGGGTAACTTCTTCCATGCTTCAAGGCCGGTCAGCCATCCCGTATCTGCATAGGATCTGGGGGCGCCGAGGGCAGCCGTTACGACGGGCCCCCACGCCCACCCTGCTTTGTCCATGGTACGGGCCAGCGCAGCGGCCTGATCACGGCCCGGGTAATCCTGATCGGCAAGTGTCTGGGCCAAGGTGCGGGCGGCAGTGAGCAATTCAACGGCAAGCTCTTCCGGTTCCGGTGTGTGCGCTGGATCCACCAAAGACAGAGTGCGCGCCAACCCTAGCGGTGTCGGTGTGCAAAACTGTGCCGGGTAGACAAAGCCAAACAGCTCCAGCGCATCAAAGGACTGCGCCATGTCACCCAAACGCACGCCAAAGCGTCTAGCCGTGAACCGGGTGTGCACGATGAGATGCGGCTCACGTTTCAGCCGTTCCGCTGTCTGCGCTTTCGTCAGCTCGACAATTTCACCTTCAGTTGTCAGCACGATCGAGCCACGCGGCGTTGCCACCAATGCGGAGGCATCAGGCACCATCACCCGGCGCTGAATTGCGCTGGACCCTGTGGGCGGCAGTGATGAATCAGACGAATTGGACATGGGTGCCTGCATCATAGCGATGCAGGCGACGCTTACGAGGCTTTTGCCTTCGTTTGCGCTCCCTTGTTGGACGTCGCGTCGGCTGACCGTCCGCGGATCGGGCGTATATGGGCGATCTGCGGATGGCTGGCCACCAGATCGGTCTGCGCCATGGCCGTTTCGCCCGCCACCAAGGACGCCTGCTCAAGTGCGGTTACCCCATCGCTGCAGCGCACGGCCGCTTCAATTGCACCGGCGCGTGCCTCAAGGGCACTCAAGCCGATGTTACCAGCCGTTGACTTGAGGTCATGGGCGGCTCGGCCGATGGCCTCAATATCACCGATGCGCCTCGCGGACTCGATGGCTTCCGCGAGTGTCCACACGGCATCCAGGCACGCCTCAACAATTTCATGTGCCTTGGCATCCCCCAAGGTGTTTTCGAGATCGGTGATTTTGGACGTGATGATCGTCCGCATCTTGTCCTCAGCCTTTGTGTCGGCGCCGCCGGCACTGGCTTTTTCTGACAAGGGAACGTCGAACCAGAATTCTGAGCCTTCGCCCAGGGTGCTGCGCACACCCACAGTGCCGCCCATCTGCTCCACAATACGTTTGACCAGCGCGAGGCCAAGACCCCGACCGCCATGGCGCCGGGTGGTCGACTGATCCACCTGAACGAACTCTGTAAACAGGTTGGGCAGGCCTGAAGGCGCAATACCGATGCCTGTATCCCGCACCGCGTAACGCAGGACGTCCGCACCCAGTTCCGGTGCCAATTCAATGGACAGCTTGATTGAGACTTTGCCACTATCTGTGAACTTCACAGCATTGCCAACGAGATTGAGGAGCGCCTGACGACACCGTTTGTCATCGCCAACCACCTGCGCCGAAACCTCCGGCAGGACCACGAGGTTGATCTGAATATCCTTGCGGCGTGCCTCGGGCTCATGGATGCCGATGATCTGCGACGCAACAACCCTCGGGTCATAGGGCACTCGGTCATAGTCGACGGAGCCGGACTCATGAAGTGACATATCGATGATGTCATCGAGAATGATTCCGAGATTGTCCGCACTTTCACGAATGGTCGTGAGGCAGTCCTGCTGACTATCCGACAATGACGTGTCCTGCATCAGCTCTGCCATGCCCTGAATACCATTGAGCGGTGTGCGCACTTCGTGGCTGATGGTTGACAGAAACTCCGTCTTCGCCCGGGCACCCGCCTCTGCAGCGTGGCGCGCCTCTATGGCTTCCTCAGCACGCGCTTCGGCCACGTCGCGTGCACTTTCCAGGGCCTGTACGAGATCATTTGACCTAAGCCGGGCGGCTGCTTCACGCACATACATCCGATTGAGCCCTCTTGCCCAACCCAACATACTGTAAGCGAACAGCAGCGCCAGAACGGCAATGGCAATTCCATAGGTTCCCATGGTGAGCTGCACACCAATGAACGGCGCCCCAAGAGCGACCGAGAATGCGTACAAGGACGGGAGGTGAGGCGATCGGGAAACAAGCGTACCGGTCACGCCGGCAATGAGAACGATAACCAGCACCACCTGCAGTTCTGGTTTTTCTGGAATGAGCCAGAGCACACCGACAAGCCCCCAGCTCACGCCGCAGATCGCACTTACCAGCATGTAGCCGCGGGCCCACGGCTCCCGGTCCGCATCAGGAGACAGCCGTGCGTGGCGGTGGCGGAGTACCTCACCCAATGCAGTTCCACCGACCTGGAATGCCAGGATCAACGGCAATGTCCACCACGAGACATAAGGGAAAAACAGCGCAAAACAGATGCAAAACACGAATACCGGTGTCAAACGGCCGGTAGCGGACTGGGCATACAGGAAGTCGATCAAATCTGTACGGGCGCGCGCCGCAAGTGCCGGATCAATCGGGCCATTGGTCCCGCCCGACGTCTTGTCGCGTTCAGGCGTCTTGGTTGCCCGCTGCACCAGCTGTGACACACGTGGATGCATTTCTGCCCTATTCACCACGGCATCCAAGACTACATCCGGATACCTGCCCACAAAGTCGCGCAAAATCACCACGACCCTTTACCGGTCGAATTGACGGCGCACCCTCGCAACTCTAGGGTCCGCGACCTTAAATTCTATTAACGCTTTAGCTTTGAACCGGGACTTTTCCCAATGAACGACACCTCCACCCAGACCCTGGCAGATGACCTTTCCGCCCTTGCGAATGACAGCAAGGCCTGGCCTTTTGAAGAGGCCCGGAAACTGGTGACTCGGGTGGAAAAACAGGGACTCGGCGACAAAGGCTTTGTGCTGTTTGAAACAGGCTATGGTCCTTCCGGACTGCCGCATATCGGCACGTTTGGTGAAGTTGCTCGTACCTCAATGGTGCGTCATGCCTTCAGTGTCCTGAGCGATGTCCCAACCAAGCTTGTTTGTTTCTCCGACGACATGGACGGCCTGCGCAAGGTGCCGGACAATGTGCCCAATCAGGAGATGATGCAGCAGCATCTGGGCAAGCCGCTAACGCGCGTGCCGGATCCGTTCTCCAACGAGCACACAAGCTTTGGCGCGGCCAACAATGCACGGCTGCGCGTTTTCCTGGACCGCTTTGGCTTTGACTATGAGTTTGAAAGCGCCACGGACAACTACACAAGCGGTCGCTTTGACGACGCGCTGATGCGGATGCTTGAGGTCTATGACAAGGTCATGGGCATTATTCTGCCCACGCTTGGGCCAGAACGTCAGGCAACCTATTCGCCGTTCCTGCCCATCTGTCCGCGCACCGGTGTTGTGCTTCAGGTGCCGCTGGTGGCACGCGACACGGCCAAGGGCATTGTGACCTATGAAGACCCAGAAACGGGTGACCCGGTAGACGTGCCCGTCACCGGTGGAGCCGTTAAGTGCCAATGGAAGGCCGACTGGGCGCTGCGCTGGTTCGCACTTGGCGTCGACTATGAGATGGCCGGCAAGGACCTGATCGAGTCCGTGAAGCTGTCCAGCCGCATCTGCAAGGCCATGGGTGGTCAGCCGCCTGAGGGCTTCAACTACGAACTGTTTCTGGACGAGAACGGCGAGAAGATTTCCAAGTCACGCGGTAATGGGCTGACCATTGATGAGTGGCTGCGCTACGCGTCTCCTGAAAGCCTGAACAATTTCATGTTTGCGTCACCGCGTAAGGCCAAGCGTCTCTACTTTGATGTGATCCCGAAGAATGTGGATGAATATCTGTCGCATCGGGCCAGCTACGCGAAGCTGGAACCGGCCAAGCAGCTGATGAACCCTGTCTGGCACATCCATAACGGCAATCCGCCCACGGATGATGTGCCGATCTCGTTCAACATCCTGCTCAATCTCGTGAGCGCATCGAACTCCGAAGACAAGGATGTGCTGTGGGGCTTCATTTCGCGCTATGTGCCCGGTGCCACACCCAAGACCTATCCGCTGCTGGACGAGATGGTCGGCTACGCCATCACCTATTTCCACGACTTTGTGAAACCAGCGAAAGTCTTCCGTGCCCCCACCTCTCAGGAGGCTGAAGCTATGCAGGCACTGTCTGATCGTATCGGTGCGCTGGACAGCAATGCGGACGCGGAAACCATCCAGAACGAAGTCTTTGCAGTTGGCAAAGAGCACGGATTTGAGCCACTGCGGGCCTGGTTCAGTGCGCTGTATGAAGTGCTGCTTGGACAGTCGCAAGGTCCGCGTTTCGGGTCCTTTGTTGCCTTGTACGGCATTGAGGAGACGCGCCAGATGATTGCAAAGGCGCTGGAGAAAAGTGCATAGGATCCGGCTTTGATTGTCTGCACGCCTTGCTTTGCAGAACGAACAAAGCAAATCATGTGGTCATGAAGGTTCCCCTTGGTTTTACAAGCACTCTGCTTGGCGTTGCGTTGATGACGCTGCCTGCGGCTGTCTGGCCGGCGCAGACTGAAACCGCCGTATCCACTCAGGCATATGAACTCTATGCCATAGGCAAATACGCGGAAGCGGCACATACGGCGCGTTTGGAACAGACTGCGGCGGGCGACGCGCTGGCTGCCCGAGCTCTCCTAGCCAAAGCGCAGACCGGATCGTGGAGCGGTCGAGGGCAACTTGTGGCTGAGGCACAGGAAGCCGCTGCCGCAGCCATTGCGCGCGACCCGAAGTACATAGAAGGGCACATGCAACTGGCCGTGGCGCTTGGGTATCAAGGGCGCGCGCTTGGCGACTACATCGCGCACCAGCAGGGACTTGCCACACAGGCGCGGGCGGCCATCGATTCAGCCCTTTCTCTTGACCCTGAAAATGCCTGGGCAAGGGCCTTGTCGGGAACGTGGCATCTTGAAATCGTGAAGGGTGCCGGGCCGCTCCTTGCGTCAGCGCTTTATGATGCCAGCCGCGCTGATGGCCTTGCGGACCTTCGCAAGGCGGTGAATACACCGGATGTGAGCATCATCGTTTTGTACCAATGTGCACTTCAATTGCTTGCACACAACGCGGATAGCTTCGGGCGGGAAGCCGAGCGCATCCTGATCGTTGCCAGCAATGCCGAGCGGCAAAACGCCTTTGAACGGTTTACAGCCCGGCGGGTGGATAGGCTGCTACGGGCCTATCGGTCCGGCAATGAGGCGATGCTCAAACGCGAAATTGATCAGGCACAGGCCAGCTACTAGCCACGACGCAGATTACTGGCGGGCCCAGACGATGCGGGCGAGCCACTGAATTTGAGACGGCTTGAACTCAAGGTCTTCAAAGGACGGATTGAGTGACGCGAGCACAATGCGTTTGGCGTTCTGCGCGCGCAGCTCCTTGGCCATGACCTCGCCATCCAGCGTCTTGGCGACCACGCGGTCCCCCACGCGCACAGCAGCGGCAGGAGAGACAACGATGATGTCGCCTTTGCGATAGACCGGCGCCATGCTGTCGCCGGAAATCTCCAGCGCATACATGTTTTCATCACCCGCGCCGGGCGAAGCGCCAGGCAGGTCAACCCGCTCCCATGCGCCACCTACCGGAAACCCAGCATCACCGAAAAAGCCACCAGTGCCTGCCTGAGCAAGACCGATCACCGGAATTCCACCGCCGAAACTGCCTGGATTTGCAAAACCATCCACGTCCTCAAGCGTGCCACCGTCACGGATAAAACCGACAAACTCCTCCATGCTGGTGCCTGCGGCTTCAAGCGCCTTGGACAGGCTTTCCGTGCTAGGCCAGCGCTGCTTGCCGTTGGATGCCATGCGTTTGGAGCGGTTGAAAGTGGTGGGGTCGAGACCTGCTGCGCGCGCAAGGCCCGACGCGCTCAGACCCGAGCGCAGTGCGAGCGTATCAATGGCTTGCCAGATTTCGCGATGGGTAAGCATGAGGTGCGGCCTTTGAATCAGTTACTCCCAACATAGGAACAAATTCCTTTGTCCGCAAGCCACCCTTGCCGCCGCTTTCCCCCTGTGGCACCTCACCTCTCATGACATCCGTGATTTACAAAATCTGCCCAAAGTCGCTTTGGCATGAGGCCGAAAGCGCAGGCGAATTTGCCGGTGCCGGCATCGATCTGGCCGATGGATACATCCACTTTTCGACGGCGGAGCAGACGCCGGAGACGGCCCGCCTGTATTTCAGCAACACCCCCGACCTTGTGATCGTGGCTGTTGATTCGCGCCCTCTTGGAGCGGCCCTCAAGTGGGAGGAATCCAGAGGTGGGCAACTCTTCCCGCACCTCTACGGCGTGCTGCCGACATCTGCCGCGCTCTGGGTGAAATCTTTGCCCATGGACGATGAAGGTGCCCCTCGGGTGCCCTCCCTGGATGCGGACACAGGTTCATGAGCACATTTGCCAGGATTGGCGCACGTCTGTTGCGCAAATTGCCACCCGAACTGGCCCACGTGCTGGCGGTACGGGCTCTGGCGGCAGGCTTTGGGCCAACCGATACGACACCCGCAGATCCTGTTTTGCAAACGCAAGCCATGGGCCTGTCCTTTCCAAATCCCATCGGCGTGGCCGCGGGCTTTGACAAGGATGCACGCGTACCGGACGCCCTCCTCGCACTTGGATTTGGATTTGCCGAAGCCGGCACCGTCACGCCAGAGCCACAACCGGGCAATCCCAAGCCACGGATGTTTCGGCTTGAAGAAGACCGTGCAGTTATCAATCGCCTTGGCTTCAACAACCAGGGGCTTGATGCCTATACCGCCCGGCTTGCAGCGCGCCAGAACAAGCCCGGCATTGTGGGTGCCAATATCGGCGCCAATAAAGACAGCGAAGACCGTATTGCCGACTATGTGACGGGGCTCAATCATGTCGCCGGACTTGCGTCCTATGTCACGGTCAATGTGTCCTCTCCCAACACACCGGGTCTGCGCGACCTGCAGGCCCGCGATGCACTACGTGATCTTGCCGGGCGGGTCGGTGCTGCACGTGATGCCCTTGCCGGTTTTGCGGATGCACCGTTGCCCCTCGTTCTGAAAATCGCTCCTGACCTTGCCGCCGAAGACATTCGTGATGCGGTTGAGATTGCCATTGAGATGGGTTTTCAGGGACTGATCGTCTCCAACACGACCATTGCCCGGCCCGAGACTTTGAAAAGTCCGAACAAGGAGCAAACCGGTGGACTATCTGGTGCACCGCTGCTGGAACCCTCTACTGCTGCCCTTCGGGTCGCTGCCTATGTCAACAAGGGCCGCCTGACGCTGATTGGCGCGGGCGGCGTTTCGTCTGGCGACAGCGCCTACGCCAAAATCCGCGCCGGGGCGTCGCTGGTGCAGCTCTACACAGCTTTTGGCTATGACGGACCATCGCTTATTCCACGTATCAAGAAAGAGCTGGCGGAGCTATTGCGGCGCGACGGTTTCGCGTCGGTGAAAGACGCCGTCGGAGCTGATCTGAAATCCTAGGAGAACACACACCCATGTCGCTGCGCATCTATCACAATCCGCGTTGCTCTAAATCGCGCCAGACACTTGCGCTGCTTCAGGAACATGGCCACACGCCAGAAATTGTAGAATACCTGACATCGCCTCCCACGGCCGGAGAGCTGGCGGTTGTGCTCGGGATGCTGGGATTGGGCCCGCGTGACGCAATGCGTAAAGGCGAAGCTGTTTTCAAGGAATTGAACCTGGGCAATGACAGCCTTACCGATGAGCAGCTGATCGATGCCATGGTTGCCAACCCGATTTTGATTGAGCGACCTATTGTCATCACCGCAAGCAAGGCGGCCATTGGGCGTCCGCCTGAGAGCGTGCTCGACATACTCTAGGGTTCCGTCCTAGGCGATGCTGCGCTCGAGTGACGGATATCGCAGTCCCAGCGTAATGCCGCGCGCGACGCTGAACAGTGTGAATGCCGCCCACAGGCCGTGATTGCCCCAAGGTTGAAACGCCCACCAGGCCGCAATGTAAATCGCGAATGACAACACCATCATGTTGCGCATGTCAGCGGTTCGGGTTGCACCCACGAAAATCCCATCCAGTTGATAGCTGGCCACCGCCGCAAGCGGCGAGATAACCGCCCAGACGAGATATGTGGTAGCGGTCTCCCGGACGTCCGTCACGCTTGTGAGCAGGCCGATGAACCATGCCCCGAGCAACCAGAATACCAGCGCGAACGCGACAGCGGATGCGACCGCCCATATGGAACTCAGGATGGCTGCCTGCCGGAACCGCGCACGATTGCGCGCGCCCTTGCTTTCACCGACGAGCGCTTCACTGGCGAAAGCAAACCCGTCCAATGCATGGGCTGCAAGGTAGAGGAAGTGCAGCAGGACGCCGTTGGCGGCAAGAACAACATCACTTTGCGCGGCGCCCTGCATGGTCAGCCAGATGAAGGCAGCCATGAGAAATGCTGACCGGATGAAGATGTCCCCATTGACGCTGAGCATCCGGCGCAGGGCATCCATGTTCCACAAGCGCGCCCGGTCTCCCGATGCGAATGCTGCCCCGGTGCTGCGGCGCGCATGCCAGACCACGAGCCCCACCCCGGCGATGACTGTTGTCCATTCCGCAATGACAGTGCCCAGGGCAACCCCATCGACATTCATGCCGACGCCCACAACGAACAGCACATCAAGCGCCACATTGGCCAGGTTGAGATAGAGCTGCAGATAAAGCGCGATGTCGGCCCGCTGCAGACCGATGAACCAACCAAGAATGGCAAAGTTCACCAGCATGGCCGGGGCGCCCCAGATACGAATGGAGAAATACTCCGCCGCCAGCGCTTCGACCTGCAGGCCGGCTTCAAAGCCCAGGAAAATGGCTGCTGACAGGGGCACCTGACACACCGCCAACACCGTTCCTGCAGTGATGCCCACCAGCATGGCCCGGTGAATGGCACTCCTGATTTCGGCATTGTCTCGCGCGCCCAGAGCCTGTGCCACGAGACCCGTCGTGCCCATGCGCAGGAAACCGAATATCCAATAGAGGGAACTGAAGATGATGGCACCAAGGGCAATGGCAGCAATAAAAGCCGCTTCGCCCAGGTGACCGATCACTGCCGTATCCGCAATGCCGATAAGAGGTACGGTGGAGTTGGAAACAATGATCGGACCTGCCACC
The DNA here is from genome assembly GCF_000689395.1 of Candidatus Phaeomarinobacter ectocarpi. GTDB lineage: Bacteria > Pseudomonadota > Alphaproteobacteria > CGMCC-115125 > CGMCC-115125 > Pyruvatibacter > Pyruvatibacter ectocarpi. Next base: position 347,095 of record NZ_HG966617.1, on the reverse strand, counting down.
GCCCACACGCGCCCGTGGGTAACCGGCTTCGGTTCGGCGACGACGGGCGAGTGCTCAGACTGCATGGGTCGCGGCCCAATCCACCGCCTCCGCCAGCCGATCACTTCCCCAGAACAACTCACCATCATGGGTTGTGAAGGAAGGCGCGCCGAAGACACCAGCTGCGATGGCTGCGTCTGTGCTCGCTCTTAGAGCAAGTTTGCCGTCTGCAGACGTTGCGCGCGCAAGCACATCAGCTGCATCAAGACCAAGGCTGGTGAGGATGAGGGTCAGATCTGCAGCGGTAGAGATGTCTTGCCCATTGCCGAACTGCGCCGTGTATGTGGCGCGGGTAAAATCTGCGATCCACCCTTCGTCCTGACCGACACAGGCGATGCGACCGGCAAGCAGAGAGTTTTGCGGAAACGTCTCGGGTCGATTGAATGGTATGCCTTCGGCGTCAGCCAGTCGAGCCATATCCCGCCACATGTACTTGCCCTTGGCCTCGTAGATATTGAACGGACTATCGGTCCAGCCTTGCGCGCCGAAGATCGGCCCGAGGAGAAAGGGCTGCCACGTCACGCCAACACCTCGTTGCGCAGCAACCTCCGCTGCGCGCATTGCGGCGAGATAGGAATAGGTCGAGGCAAAGTCGAACCAGAACGTGATATGGGCCATGAGGCCGTTTCCCTTATGTGAGTCTGGTGAAGCCTCCTGGGCCCCCGTTCCCTTAGCCGGCTATGCTGCTATCGCCATTCGTGTCGCCTGAGCCGTCGCCAAGCGGCTCCAACAGGAAATGTCCATGTGCAGCCGCTATGGGCTTTTCGGGATCGTCCTGCCAGGCAATGACCTGAACATTGGCCACGCGACGGCCATGCTTCGTGATCGTGGCACGGGCATAGGTATCCAGCGGTCGGCCAGAGCGCAGATAATCAATCGTGATGTCGATTGTCTTGGGAAGGACGCTAATTTTGCTTTCGCGGGCGACCTGCACGATTGCTGCCGTTTCCAGGAAGCCGCCAATGACGCCCCCGTGCAACGCCGGCAAGGACGGATTGCCAATCAGGTCCTGCTTGAATGTCAGCTTGCCAAGAAGTTCGTCACCAACCTTCTCAAACGTGATGCCGAGAAAAGCCACATAGGGGATGGTTGCCATCACTTCGTTGATGTCGCGCCCCTGGGAGATGTGTTCGAGATCACGCATGTCTCTACCCCTCCCCCCGATCGCTGGCGGACAGACGATCCATTTCACCAAGCACCTTTTCGCGCATGCCTGAAGAGGGCGGCGCGGCGCGGTTGGCAGCGAGCATGAATGCACTCATGCAGGTTGCGATGGGATCGTCGATGTCTTCATGAAAGGCCGTGCCGCGCACAAAGGCGACGGACTTTGTCAGCTTGAAACAATGCGCTTCGCACTGAATGTCCTGTTTGGGAGCCGCCGGGCGCATGTAGTCAATGCGCAAGTCAAGCGTGGCAATGGCCGTTGGCTCGCCAAGGGCCATCTGGGTGGCGACACCGCAGGCATTGTCCAGCATGGTAGTGATAACGCCGCCATGGATCACGCCGGTGTCCGGATTGCCAACCAGGAATGGCGCATAGGGGACTCTCAGGCGCGCGCGGGCTTTTTCGGCGGACACGATTTCAAGGCCGATGGCGCGGGCATGTGGCACGTGATTAATCAGCATGCCTTTGAGCGCTTCATTGCGTCGCGCTGCTTCGTTTTCCGGGTCTTTGCTCATGGACACCGGTATGGCCTCCCAGCGCTGAACGGGCAAGCTCTGAACGACAGGCGCATAGAAACTAGACTTGAGTCTATTTTCAGCGGTATGACTCCTTCTAAAGCAGAAAAACGATGTTTCTCAGGGGAGTGCAGACCATGGCACAGGTCGATCTACCGGTTTCAGACCGTGATGCGGGCGCGGAGCCGGATGGCCGTATCACGCTGACGCGGCAGGGCCATGTCCTGCTTATGGGGATTGATCGGCCGGAAAAGTACAACGGCCTGACGCCAAAGATGTTCTCGGAACTCGCGGATGCTTACACCCAGTTGGATACCGATCCTGAGCTGCGTGTTGGTGTGCTGCACTCCTTCGGGAAACACTTCACTGCTGGCCTTGAGTTGACCAAGTTTGCTGAAGGAATGAAGGACGGCGCCAGTGGGGCCAACGAAGCAGGCGCACGCCGTGTGGACCCTTTTGCGCTCAAGAAAAAATGCTCGAAACCCGTGATCACCGCTGTTCAGGGCATCTGCTACACGGCCGGCATTGAGATGATGCTGGCGACCGACATCGTGATTGCGTCCAAAGACACCCGCTTTGCCCAGCTTGAACCACGCCGGGGCCTTATGGCTGCTGGTGGCGGCACCATCCGCTTTATAGAGCGCTGCGGCTGGGGCAACGGTATGTATCACCTGCTGCTGTGCGATGAAGAATTCGGGGCTGATGAAGCATTGCGCATCGGCATTGTGCAGGAAGTGGTCGAGCCAGGCACGCAGGTGACACGGGCCATCGAGCTGGCCAATCGCATCTCCAAACTTGCGCCGCTGGCGATCCAGGAAACCAAGCGATCATCGATGACGTTCATCGAGGAGGGCGAAGCCGCCGCCTTTGCGCAGCTGGATGCAGTGCAGGCCAAACTGGCCAATACGGAAGACGCCGCCGAGGGCGTGCAGTCCTTCATTGAACGGCGCAGCGGCAACTTCCAAGGCCGCTAGGCATCGCACTCAGGATCATTCGAGGCACTACACCAGGCACCCGAAACAGGAAATGACCATGTCCGAGACAAATTCTGCGCTTCCCAAATGCTGCATCATCGGTGCCGGGTGTTCCGGCTTTACAACTGCCAAGGCTCTTCAGGACCGGGGCATTCCGTTTGATTGCTTTGAAATGTCGGACGTGGTCGGTGGCAACTGGGCCTACAAGAACAAGAACGGCATGTCGGCCTGTTACGAGTCGCTCCACATCGATACGTCCAAGAACCGCATGTCGTTTGAGGACTTTCCGATCCCGCCGACATTCCCCGACTTTCCCCATCACAGCCAGATCTTTGACTACTTCAACGACTATGTGGACCACTTCGGCCTGCGGGAAAAAATCAGCTTCAATACGGCGGTGACTCATGTCACGCGGGATGATGCAGGGCTGTGGCATGTCACGGTTGATCGCTCCGCAACCGGTGGACCGTCGTCCGAGACCCTGACTTACGATGCTGTGTTTGTCTGCAACGGGCACCACTGGGATCCGCGCTGGCCTGAATATGAAGGCATGAACACCTTTACGGGCGTTCAGATGCACGCCCACTCCTATCTGACACCCTTTGAACCACACGACATGCGGGGCAAACGCATTGTCATTGTCGGCATGGGTAACAGCGCGATGGATATCTCGTCTGAACTGTCGCAGAAGCCGATTGCGAAAAAGCTCTATGTCGCGGCGCGTCGGGGCGTCTGGGTCATGCCGAAATACATCAATGGCAAGGTCGCAGACAAAGGCGCGATGCCTGCATGGATTCCACTGTCTGTTCAAAGGGCCATTGGCAAGCGCATGATCAAAAGGCTTGTCGGCAACATGGAAGACTATGGCCTGCCCAAGCCTGACCATGAGCCACTGGAAGCGCATCCGTCCGTATCCGGAGAATTTTTGACGCGCGTCGGGTGCGGTGACATTGAATCCAAACCCAATATCAAGCGCTTTGATGGCAACGTCATCGAGTTTGAGGATGGCAGCCGCGAAGAGATCGACGTTGTGATATACGCCACCGGCTACAACGTCTCGTTTCCGTTTATGGATGAGACGGTCATCAAGGTCGAGAACAACCACGTCCCGCTTTACAAGAGGGTGTTCTCACCGGGCATACCCAATCTCTTTTTCATGGCACTGGCGCAACCATTGCCCACGCTTGTGAACTTTGCCGAGCAGCAGATGAAGCTTGTCGGCGCCTATCTGACGGGGAAATACGCGCTCCCTGACGACGCGCAGATGAAAGAGGTCATCAAGGCTGACGAGGACATGTATACCGGTCATTTCTATGAATCCGCCCGCCATACGATGCAACTGGATTTCAACAAGTACATCTGGGACATGGAACGCGAGATCAAACGCGGTGCCAAGCGTGCCAAATCCAAGCCTGGCCTTCCCGTGCCGGCCCGCGCGCAACACGTTGGCAGCGTTGCAGCGGAGTAACCAGTTTAGGGATTCCGCGCCTTTACCCCGATTACTCAAATTGAAGCTGGCCTTGGGGCGGGCTAGACTGCATAAGGGCGCGCAGCCGGAATGCTGCGCCTACTGACAATATTGTTTGTCTGGTCGTGCGCATTTCGCAGCCTTTGCCGATACGCCCTGGAAAGCCGCAAATTTCGTGAGTACGACCATCAAAACAGCCGAAAAACCGCTCGGCACTCAGAATTCTTCCACGTCGTCTTCCTCAGCCATGGGGAAGCGCGAGCGGACAAAAGTGGAGAATCGGCAGGCCATCCTGGATGCTGCCCGGCTGGTTTTTGCGGAGCTGGGCTATGGCGAGACCACGGTCCGGGACATTATTCGCCGCACCGGCCTCGCGTCCGGCACGTTCTACAATTACTTCAAATCCAAGGATGAAGTGTTTCAAGCGATGATGGATGCCAGCGCCCTGCGCATGCGTCCGCGCATCCGGGCTGAGCGTATCCGTGCGGCCAGCTTTGAAGAATTCATCTCAGCCAGTTTCCGCGCCTACTTCGATTATCTGGAGCAGGACGAGCAGATGCACCGGATCATCCGGCGCAAATCGGGCTCCATGCGGGTGCGCATGGATACGCCGGAAGTTGTTGCCGTCTTTGACGAGCTGCGTCTCGATATCGACCGCGCCATATCTCAGGGTGTTCTGCCAAAGGTCGATCCGGAATATCTCACCGCGGCTTTTGTGGGTATCGCTTTTGAGGTGGGTGACCGGATGCAGGCGCGCGAGCCATTTGACTCAGCCGCCGCAGCGGAATTTGCAACCAAGCTCTTTCTTGGCGGCGTAAATGCCCTGCCACGGCTTGAAGATTCCGACTAGTATCTCCGCAATTGAAATCTGACTTTGGAAGGAAGTGCTCATGAGCGCTCAACAATTTATTGCGCGTACGATGATGCGCCTGCCGGCCGGCATATTGCGATCCATGTCAAAAGGTGCGGTGCTCAGCGTTGATGGCCGCGAGATAGACCCCGGTGTCGGATTTCTGACATCACAAGCTGGCAAGGGTCCTGGCGTCCACACATTGCCGGTTGCCGAGGGTCGCGCGGCGACGCGCGAAGGTTTCGCGATGATGAATGCGCCGCGCTCCAAGGATGTGGGCGTAACCGATCTTTCCATTCCCGGTCCCGGCGGGAGCCTGCGTGCGCGGCACTACTGGCCTATCAACGGCAAAACCAACGATGCCCTCATGGTGTATTTTCACATGGGCGGCTGTGTCATCGGCGATCTTGATACGTGCGACCACTTCTGTTCACTGATTGCCGCTGAAACCGGCGCAGGAGTCATCTCTGTCGATTACCGGATGGCACCGGAGCACGTGTTCCCCGCAGCGGCGGAAGATGCGATTGCGGCCTTCAAATGGGTGCGTGACAATGCCGCCCAGTTTTCCGGTTCTGCAGACCGTATCGCCGTTGGCGGTGACAGTGCCGGTGGGCATCTGGCGACCATCGTGGCGCAGGAGATAAAGCGCCGGGGTGAGACCGGACCGTTCCTGCAAGTGCTGATTTATCCATGGGTGGACATGACCGATGAGGGTGGCTCCATGCAAAGCTGTGGAGACTGTGCGCCTCTCAACACTGAAACCATGCGCTGGTTTGAGAGCCTCTACATGCCCGAAGGCGGCGACAAGACAGATCCGATGGCAAGTCCGGGCCTGGTTGATGACCTGAGCGGGTTGCCCAGGGCGCTGGTTTATACCGCTGGTTTTGACCCGCTGCGCGATCAGGGCGAAGCTTACGCGCGGCGACTTGAAGAAGCTGGTGTGCAGGTCACTTTCCGCGAGTACGGAGACCTTCCCCATGGCTTCACAGCCATGAGCGGTGTCTCCAAACGCGCCAAGGACGTAAATCTGGAAATCACCGGCGATATTGCCGCTGCGCTTTAGCCAACCGGATTTCGAGCAACTCTGTTTATGTGAGGTACTGCTATGAAGGCTGTGCGGGTCAACGCGCTGTCAGAAGACATTACTGACGTCGTCATTGAAGACATTGATCTTCCGACACCCGGCGATGGCGAAATTCAAATCCGCATTCGTGCGTGTGCAGTCAATTTTCCCGATCTGCTGATGGTGCAGGGGAAATACCAGTTCAAGCCACCAATGCCGTTTACACCGGGTATGGAAGCTGCCGGGGACGTTGTGGCTGTTGGCCCCGGTGTCGACACGTTCAGCGTCGGTAACAAGGTGGTTGCCGGTCTTCGGACAGGCGGCATGGCGGAAATGGCGAACACGCAGGCGAGTAGCTGTCGGCCAATGCCTGCGGCCATGTCCTATGAAGAAGCCGCGGGATACACCACGGCCTATCTCACAGCCTATGTATCCTTGGTGCGTCGGGGTCACCTCGAAGCTGGTGAAACCCTGCTGGTGCATGGTGCTGCCGGTGGCGTGGGCATGGCGGCGGTAGATCTGGGCAAGCAGATGGGCGCAACGGTCATCGCGACGGCAAGTTCTCAGGAGAAGCTCGATGTTCTCAAGGCCCGTGGGGCTGACCACGTCATCAATGTAAATGACGGCTTCAAGGACAAGGTGAAGGAACTGACCAATGGTCAGGGCGCTGACGTTATCTATGACCCGGTGGGTGGAGACGTGTTTGACGAAAGCGTCCGCTGCATAGCCTGGGGTGGTCGATTGCTTGTGATTGGATTTGCCAGTGGTCGGATTCCGGATGTTTCTGTCAATATGCCGCTCATCAAGGGGTTTTCGGTGGTGGGTGTCCGGGCGGGCGAATATGGCCGCCGCGACCCGGCCAAAGGGGCCCAAAACATTGCTGCAATTGACGAAATGGCGGCTGCGGGCACAATTCGGCCATATGTTTACGCCACTTTTTCACTGAATCAGGCTGCCGAGGCGATGTGTCAGTTGCGTGACAGGCGCGTCATCGGCAAAGTGGTGGTTACGCCGTAAGTGTTACGGCGCGTATTTATTTGAAACAGGGGGCCGCGGCTTTCATACAAGGGGAAATCCCATAAAGAGAGCCGGGGTTTATATGCATGATCAAACAGACTCTTACTTTGACAGCAGCCGCTGCCCTTGCACTGGGCCTTGCCGCTTGCGACTCAGGCACTGGTGATGAAGAAGGTGCAGGCAACGCGCTTGGCGATGCCATGGAAAGCGCAACCGATGCCGTAACTGGCGCAGCAGAAAGTGCCGCTGATGCAGCATCCGATGCTGCGGACGCCACAATGGAAGCTGCAAGCGATGCTGCTGATGCAACCGTGGAAGCCGCAAGTGATGCAGCAGACGCCACAGCCGAGGCCGTCAATGATGCTGTCGACAGCGTAAGTGGCGCAGCAGAGTCAGCTGCGGACGATGCGTCCGAGGCAACCTCAGATGCAGTTGATGCGACTGAGTCCGCCGCAGAAGATGCAGCTGATGCAACCTCTGATGCAGTTGACGACGCCACCGAAGCTGCTGCTGAAACTGCGGAAGACGCAGCAGAAGCAACATCAGATGCCGCAAGTGACGCAACTGATGCTGCCGAAGCAACAGCTGGCGATGCAGCAGATGCGGCTTCAGAAGCAGGCGACGCCATGGCTGAAGGTGCCAAGGACGCTGCGGACGCGGTTGAAGACGCTGCAGAAGAAGCAGCTGACAGCGCCGAAGAGGCGATGACGCCTTCCACACCTGCGAACTAAAGTTCAACAGACCTTTCCGGTTTCCGGACAAAAGGCGGCGGTCATCCAGACAGGATGGCCGCCGTTTTTGTTTTCGGCCCCTTTTTTGGGAACCAAGTTCCTGGTCGTGGTTTCTATTGCCAGACATTGGATAGAAGGGTTGGGACCGGAGAGCGGCCCAATGAAAAATAATGACTTTTGGAAAAATTGCACTTGTGGCCGCCCTGATGACCGGCGTTGCCGCTTGCGACGTGGATGTTGAGGAAGAAGGCGAGTTGCCTGACGTGAACGTCGAGGGCGAATTGACCATGCCTGACGTCGACGTGTCGGTTGAAGGTGGTAATGTCCCCGACGTTGAAGTCGAGGGCGAAGTTCGTCTGCCTGAGATCGAGATTGAGACACCAGACGTCGAACTTGGCACGACAGAAGCAACGGTTCCGGTGCCCAAGGTGACGACAGAAGACACTGAAATCACCCTGCCGAGCGTCGACATTGAGATGCCGAGCGACGAGCCGGACGCTGTGGACGATGCCGCCGTGAATGCGGAAGGTGAACCCAACTAAGACAATCGGTACCTATGTACCGAAGACATCTTGAAAGGCCCGGACACTGCGTCCGGGCCTTTTTTTGTCGTCGACCGCCTCGCGCATCGCCTTGTTGAGCCGATCGCAAACACAACCCTTTGCTACCTATGCGATATTTTCCTATAGTTGCCCGAAAGAAGACGTGGAAAAGATGGGGGGCGTATGCCTGACGGAACGCCGAGCAACCAGACGCGGGCGGCGGCGACGGCACCGTATGGCCCACGCCACCCGCCAGCGATGCGGCAACCGCTGGGGCAGGCTCTTCTGGATGCCAGGATAATTAGCACCGCCCAGCTTCAGACATCGCTGGACGCAGCCGAGACTTGGGGTGTGCCGCTGGGACAGGCTGTCCTGGCGCTTGGGTTCGTCAAACCAGTTGACCTCTACTCGACCCTCGCAGCCCACCTTGGACTCCCATTTGTGAATGTCCTCAAAACTCCCCCTCCGGCGGATGCGTTTGATCAATCCTTGCTGGACTTTTATCTGTCTGCAGAAATCATCCCCACCGGCACTGATGACGGCACGCCGTCGCGACGGCCCATTCTGGCAACCCCCGACCCGCTGGCTTCGGCGCGCGAGATTGCTCGCAGACGTGCAGATGGAAGGCCTGCACCCCAAGGCAACATTGCGTTTGCTGTTACATCGCGGCTGGACGTCGTGTGGACACTACAGGCGCAGTTCGGCGATAAGATTCAGCATACGGCACAATTTTCTCTGGACGAGGCGGAGCCAACGCTTTCGGCAAAGGCCCTAATAAACAAGCGACAGATTTTCTGGGTCGGTGCTCTTCTGGCCGGGAGTGTGTTGGCTCTCTTACTCGCACCACTGACAACCTTGCTGCTTCTCAATGCGTTGCTGGGGCTGTTTTTCCTAGCGGTGCTTGTGCTGCGCGCGGCGTCGATCCCCATTGGCATTGCGGCGCGCCAGGCGAGACGATCGATTGATCAGCTTCCGGACGACTTGGACCTGCCGATCTACACCATCATCGTACCACTCTACAAAGAAGCAAACGTGCTGCCGCTGCTGGCTCAGGCGCTGGGCAAACTCGATTATCCGCGCGCTAAACTGGACATCAAGCTGGTGCTGGAAGGTGATGACGACGAGACCATTGGGACTGCCAAGGCGCTGGGCCTTGAAAGCTATGTGGAATTCATTCGGGTGCCGGAAAGTTCACCGCGCACAAAACCCAAGGCCTGCAACTACGCCCTGCAGTTTGCCCGCGGCGAGTATCTGGTGATTTTTGATGCGGAAGATCAGCCAGATCCACTGCAACTCAAAAAGGCTGTGGCGATGTTCGCAACCAGCGACGACAACATCGCATGCCTGCAGGCACCGCTCACCTACTTCAATGCATCTGAAAACTGGCTGACGCGGCAATTCACCATCGAATTCAACATGTGGTTCGATCTGCTGTTGCCGACCGTTGAAAAACTCGGCATGCCGATTCCGCTTGGTGGCACATCCACCCACTTTCGAATGAAAGCGCTCCGGGATGTGGGCGCGTGGGACCCATACAATGTCACTGAAGATGCGGATCTTGGCATTCGACTGGCCCAAAAGGGATATCGCTGCGCCATTCTAGATTCTGTCACCTATGAAGAAGCCAATTGCGAGATGGGCAACTGGCTTCGACAACGGTCACGGTGGCTGAAGGGCTATGCGCAGACGTGGCTGGTGCATATGCGCAGACCTGTCGATCTGTTTCGCAAACTGGGGCCGATGGGGTTTTTGGGTTTTCAGTTGTTGATTGGCGGATCAATCGTCTCCGCCCTCACGCATCCGCTTGTCTGGATATTTGCCGCAGCAGGAATCGCCTTCAATGGGTCAGCGCTGGCCTACTTCACCTCGCCGGACGTGCCCACACTGATGATCCTGTTCAATGGCATTTTGCTGGGCGGCGGATACATCGTGTCCGTCTGTGCGGGCATCGCTGCTGTTCAGCACCGAGATGCGCAACATCTGGTACCGCATACATTCTTGATGGTGTTTTACTGGCCACTTCTGTCGCTGGGGGCCTATCTGGCCATCTGGCAGCTCTTCACCAGACCCTCTTATTGGGAAAAGACGCACCACGCCATAAGCAAGGCCAGCCGCGCACAACTGGCGCAGCTGGCCCATCGTGGTAAGGGTTCAGACCTCTAGTAGAGGCCTCTAGTACAGACCTAGGTTCTGCAAGGTTGATGGTCCGGCGACACCATCCTGCTTGATGCCTTCAGCAGCCTGGAACTCGTCCACAGCCTCCTCTAGATCATCGGTGTATTTGCCGTCGATCGGTCCTGACCAGAAGCCTTTGTTGGTCAGCGCCGTCTGCAGACGTTCAACCTCGAGGCCTTCGTCACCGACCTGCAGTTGATACCCAGCGCGCTTACCGGACTTTGCCTGATAGAGCCGCTGCTTGCTGCTCTTGAGGTAGGCACTGCGCTCGGCTGGGGCCCCGGCAACGCTCATCTGCTCACGTTCTACCGTGAGGGCTTCGAGCTTTGCACTCAGGCGACCATCGTCCATGTCAGCCGCCTGCGTTTCAACGCGGGCGGACAGTTCCTCAAGCAATCCATCGGCACGGGCGGTGTCACCCGCTTCGTAGGCGGCAACGGCTGCAAGCTGCGTGCGTTCTGCATCGAACAGCGCTGCTTCCACGACAACGTCCTCGTTGCGGGCCTTCTTGACGGCCGCTGCGTCAGTGCTGGTCTTCAATGTCAGCGGAACAACCGTGGTCTGCTCCTTGCCGGAGCGGGCATCGGTGTAAGCCATTTCCAGATCACCCAGGGCAATGCTGGCGGCATCGGTGCCAGCAACATCAACCTTCAGCATGATGCGCTGGGTTTCACCCGCAAACATGTCACCGACTGACACATTATCCGGCGTGTCGCTTTCCAGGGAAATGACATCGATGCTGGTGATGGCGCCAGAGCCATTCAATCGCAGCTTGATGTCCCGCGCCGTGGTGCGCACCAGCGTTGAGAGTTCTTCTTCAAAGATGCGGGCGATCTGCGAGGGGTGTTCTACATAATGGTAGTTGCCGGCGCCGTTTTCCGCGATGGCCTGCATGAGGTTTTCATCATAGTCGAGGCCAAGACCAATGGAGGAGATGCGTACGCCGTCGCGGCGCGCTCCGCGCACTTCGCGGGCAATATCATAAGGGTCGGTGATGCCCTGATTGGCCAGGCCATCAGATAGAAGCACCACGCGGTTCAGCTCTGAACGATCAAAGTGCTTCAGCACTTCATCCACACCGCGCATCATGCCGCCGGTGAGGTTGGTGCTGCCGCGAGAGGTCAGCCCATCAATGCGGCGATGGATCTCGCGGGCATTCTCAACAGGTGCGGATGGCCACAACACATTGATGCGGTCGTCATACTCAACAATTGCCACGCGGTCGCGCGGGTCCAGCAAGTCGACCATCAGCTTTGCTGCGCGCTTGGCGTATTCCAGCTTGCCTTTGTCTTCCATGGAGCCGGAGCGATCGAGCACCAGCGCCAGATTGACCGGCGGACGGTCCTGTGTACCCGGCCAGGCTTCGCGCGGGGAATGAACCTCAATCATCAAATGAATGGTCGTGCTCTCGCTGCGCTTGATGAGCGGCTGGTCATAGCTCACCTTGGTATCAAGTGCGGCGGTGTCGAGCGCGTCTACTTCAGCTTTGGCCTTGCCGGCAAAAGCGCCGACCACGAGCATCAGCGCAAATCCGAGCGCTGCAAGAAAACCAGCACGTGCGAGGCGGCCGTCAAATTTAAGGGTCTGCATGTGATCCCTCCCCTGAACATCAATCAATGCACGCAGATATCGCGCTCGTTTGCGGCCACGGGCGGGAGGGAATGTGGCGATTGGAAGGTGATTTGCGGGCCTTATTCGGACTGGCAATCACAAGATGGGGAGGAAACGCCGAGGCAGCGAAGTCAAGGCGTCAGCTTGCATTTGCCTCCGCAGCCGCATCATAGGTTTCGCGGGCAGCATCAATCGTCACGAGATTCTCAAGCGCCCATTGTCCCAAGGCGTTTACAGGCTCGCGAAAAGACTCGCCCATCGATGTGAGGTTGTACTCCACCTTGGGAGGGATTGTTGGATGGTAGGTCCGATTGACGAGCCCGTCCCGCTCCAGCTCACGCAGGGTACGGCTCAGCATCCGTTGAGAAATGCCCAGATTCCGCTTCAGTTCATTGAAGCGCAGGGTTCCGTACTGCGATAGCGAGATGATCACCAGGACGCTCCATCGATCTCCAACCCGCGTCAGAACCTCGCTGATGCGTTTGCAATTTGGGCATTGTTCGGACGCGGACTCTGAAGCTGGCATGGTGGTTCCCTTCTTGTAACCAAGGCTCAAAACTGTGCCTTCTTGCGCGAACCTTTAGTATTCAATATATCTTCAGTTACTAAAGTATACCACCCTGTGAAATCACTCCGGTAGGACCCAGCACATGACCACGAAGCCTCTCATCGACCTTTTGAACTGGCGCTACGCCACAAAGAAAATGGACCCGGCAAAGACAGTTCCGCAGGAAAAGGTTGATGCCATCCTGGAAGCTGTCCGCATGGCACCGACATCGAGCGGCACGCAGCCGTTTGAGGTAATCGTCGTCACAAACCCCGATGTTCTGGCAGAAATTCGCACCGCCGCCAGCGACCAGAGCCCGATTACGGACGGGTCACATCTTTTGGTATTTGCTGCGTGGGACAACTATACAAACGAACGTATCGACGACGTCACGCAGTTGAATGTGCAGGCACGCGGCGAGATACCGCTGATTCACGAGTATTACGGCAACCTGAAAAACAACTATGTCCCGCGCGAAGCAGAGGTCAATTATGCCCATGCAGCCCGCCAGGCATATATCGCTTTGGGCTTTGCGCTGATCGCCGCCGCCGATCAGGAAGTCGACAGCACACCGATGGAAGGTTTCGACCCGGCAACGGTCGACAAGATTTTGGGCCTTAAGGAACGCGGCTTGCGCTCTGTTGTTCTGTTGCCGCTGGGGTACCGTGACCCAACAGGCGATTGGCTGCTGGCGATGCCGAAAGTCCGCAAGTCAAACGATACTCTGATTACACACGTCGACTAGACCGACTCTTCCAGACGACTAGTCGCCATAAACATCAGGGGAGTGATCGCACCGGCTTCACGGCTGCGCTCATTCCCCTTGATCGTTTTGGCTCCGCAATACCCCGCGGCCAAGCAAAACAGACAGGGCTCTGTGTGAAAATTTGGAGCGGGTGAAGAGAATCGAACTCTCGTCGTCAGCTTGGGAAGCTGCTGCTCTACCATTGAGCTACACCCGCTTGGCCGCCCTTGAAGGCGGACGCGGACGTTAGTCCAACACAGGGCGCGCTGACAAGAACGATCAGCCGAACAGCCAGATAAGCAGCCATGGCAGGAGCAGCGCGGTCGCAATGCCGTTCACGCCCATGGCGACGCCTGAGAACGTGCCGGTCTCTTCGCCCTCCTGAAAGGCGCGCGCCGTGCCAATGCCATGAGCTGCGGTGCCAAGCGCCACGCCGTGCGCTTCAGGGTCAACGACACCGACGCGGCTCAGCAACCACGGCCCAATGACGGCCCCGATGACACCCGTCACAATGACGATGGCTGCTGCCAACAAAGGCAAACCGCTGGTGGTTTGCGCGATGCCCATGGCGATTGGCGTGGTGACAGATTTGGGAGCGAGGGACAGCAATGTCTGCATTTCGGCGCCAAGCGCCCAAGCGGTACCCAATGCCGTTGCCACTGCCGTAGCGGACCCGGCGCCGATCGCCAAAAACAAAGGACCTGCGGCAGCGCGCACTTTTGGCCAGTTGCGAAACAGCGGGATTGCCAAAGCAACAGTTGCAGGTCCAAGCAGCGCCAGCAGCCACGCGCCGCCTTCCTGATAGACCTCGTGCGGCGTGTCCGTTGCCAGCATCAGCACGATAACCGGAATAGAAGCCACCAGAACCGGGTTGGCCAGCGGGTGACCATTCACGCGGCGGGCGAAAGCAAGTGCGCCCAGATACGCAATGATGGTGATGCCGAGCCACACAAGAGCGCTCATGATTCGACCCCCGCTCGCTTCCGGGCCCAAACGAAAACAACGCCAGCCACCACCAGGCCTGCAAGCGTGCTGACGACGATGGCGATCATCAACGGTCCACCATCGCGGGCGAGCAATCCCAAATGTGCCATGAGCCCGACACCCGCCGGCACAAAGAACAGATTGAGATGGCGCAAAAGCAGATCAGACAATTTGCCCAGACCGTTTGGCACGCCGCCGACGATGGCCAGCGCCACAAGCATCAGGATCAGCCCGGCAACCGCGCCGGGCACCGGGATGCCCATGCCCTGCATGAACGCCGTGCCGACAAGCTGCGCTGCAATGAGTGCAATGGCACCGCCAAACAACGCCGCAGCAAGACGCATCACGCGCGTGACCCGTCAGCCTTGAAGTGTTTGGAAAGCTTCAGGCCCTGACGCTGATAGTTGGAACCCAGATCCTGCCCATACAGCGCGTCCGGCCGACTGGCCATGTGCTCATACACAAGGCGGCCGATGGTCTGACCATGTTCCAGAATGAACGGCACCTCGTGGCTTCGTACTTCCAGCACTGCACGAGCACCTGCACCGTGGGCTTCTGCCGCCCCAAAGCCGGGATCAAAGAAGCCGGCGTAATGAACGCGGAACTCGCCCACCAATGGGTCATAGGGAACCATTTCGGCGGCATAGTCGGCTGGTATCTGCACCGCTTCACGGCTGGCAAGGATATAGAATTCGTCCGGGTCCAGAATAATGCGTGCGTCTCCGCGCACATGGACGGGGTCCCAGTAATCAAGGACGTCATAGGCCCCGACCCTGTCCACATCGACAAGGCCTGAATGCCGCTTGGCGCGATAGCCGATAAGGCCGGTTTCATCTTCGCCGCGCAGATCAACACTTAGCGTGATGCCACGTGCATCATTGGTTGGAGCAACGCCCGCGTCAGACGTTCCGGTGATGAGACCTGCATCAGCCTGAAGACGCAGCATGTCTTCAGGCGCTACAGCGGCATCACCCCTGCGCAACCGCAACTGCGACAAGCGCGAGCCGGTACGTACAAGAATTGAAAACGTCCGTGGGCTGATTTCCGCGTAGAGCGGGCCTTCATAGCCAGCGGGTATCTGATCAAACTCGATGCCGCCATCAACGATGACGCGGGTGAAAACATCAAGACGGCCTGTTGAGCTTTTGGGATTGGCCGCGGCGGTAAGGGTGTCTGGCAGGGAAAGGCTCTCAAGCAGCGGCACGAGATAGACGCAGCCTGTCTCCAGAACCGCGCCTTCGCGCAGGTCAATTTCGTGCAGCTTCAGGCTCTCGAGCTTGTGCGACACCGGTTCGCCGTGGCCGGGGAGGAAGCTGGCGCGGACGCGATAGGCCGTTTCACCCAGCCTCAGATCAAGGCTGGCGGGCTGAATCTGCTTTTCAGCGGGGGGCTGATTGGCGCGGATCACACCAGCCTGCCACAGGGCTGAGATTTCGGCGGCGGGCAGGATGCCGTCTCGCTGATCATCAAGGATGCCGGTATTCGGCGCGTTTTGGGCGGCAGCGGTCATTGTCACAGTGTCTTTCGCATTCAGATTGGCCCGCATCATAGACCGATTCAGGCCAGCTTGACCCTATCTGCACGTCGGCGTATGACTCGCCTTGCCTGAAGCGCTCATCGGAGCTTTTCAAGGCACCCGTGGTGATTTGAGCCGACCGGCTTGCGGCCACGTTAAACAACAGCGCTAAAAGGTCGGACGGGCGCCCCCCGGCCTTTTGTGTTTTTGAGCTGCCTTGTGGCGGACGCGAAAACAGGCCGGGTTTTCTTTTGGGCGTTTGAAGGAGAAGGCCCCATGGGCGAGCCAACAAACGATAGCAAGAGCAGCACAGTGTCAGATCGCAAGCTGCGTCCACAGACCGAAATGGTGCATGGCGGGACCCAGCGGTCTCCCTTTGGCGAGACATCCGAAGCGATGTATCTGACCTCCGGCTATGTCTATGACAGCGCCGAGCAGGCCGAAGCCCGCTTCAAGGGCGAAAGTGATGGCTTCATCTATTCGCGCTTCTCCAACCCCACGGTTCAGATGTTTGAAGAGCGCATGATCGCGCTTGAAGGGGCGGAAGCTGCGCGCGCCACTGCAACGGGCATGGCTGCGGTCACTGCCTCCATGCTGTGTCAGCTCAGCGCCGGCGACCATGTTGTTGCTGCCCGGGCGCTGTTTGGTTCGTGCCGCTACATCGTTGAAGAGTTGCTGCCGCGCTTTGGCGTGGAAAGCACGCTGATCGATGGTTGTGATCTTAACCAATGGCGTGATGCCTGTCGGCCGAACACAAAAGTGTTCTTTCTCGAAACACCTACCAATCCCACTTTGGACATCATCGACCTGAAAGCGGTCGCTGATATTGCCCATGAGGCGGGAGCACGGCTGGTGGTGGACAATGTTTTTGCCACGCCGGTGCTGCAAAAACCCATGGAATTTGGCGCAGATGTGGTGGTTTATTCGGCCACCAAGCACATTGACGGTCAAGGCCGCTGCCTTGGCGGCGTGGTTCTGGGATCTGATGAATTCGTCACCGACCATCTGGCAAACTTCTTGCGGCAGACAGGGCCGGCGCTGAGCCCTTTCAACGCCTGGGTCATGCTTAAGAGCCTGGAGACACTGGATTTGCGGGTACAGCGCCACTGTGAAAATGCGATCGCCGTTGCCGATTTTCTTGGCGCGCAGGAGAAGATTGCACGGGTGATCTATCCTGGACGGTCTGACCATCCGCAGCACAATCTGGCAGCGGCGCAGATGAAATTGCCCGGCAACATGATTGCCTTTGAGGTTAAAGGCGGCAAGGAAGCAGCCTTCCGTCTCGCCAACCAGCTCGGCGTGATCAAGATCAGTAACAACCTTGGGGATGCGAAAAGCCTCATTACGCACCCGGCAACAACGACACACCAGCGCCTGACTCCCGAAGCGCGAACGGAACTTGGCATCTCAGATGCAATGCTGAGACTGTCCGTTGGCCTTGAAGATGCCGCTGACCTGACAGATGACATTGGTTTCGGGCTGGATGCAGCCTGAGACCGATTGCAATAGACTTTAAAAATAAGGACGCGCTGCACTATGGCGGACCCGATTTTCATGGAATTCGCCCAGGCGGACATGGATGGTGACATGATCGAAGACGACTTCTTCTATGATGCGCTGACCCGCAACATCCGCGTGCGGGTGCGTCCGGTCTATCTTGATGACCAGTCCGAACCCTCTGAGGACCACTATGTGTGGGCCTATGAGGTTGAGATTGAAAACGAAGGTGGTGAAAGCGTGCAGCTGCAGGACCGCTACTGGCGCATCACCGATGCGTTTGGCCGCGTCCAGGAAGTTCGAGGCGATGGTGTTGTCGGTGAGCAGCCGGTGATCGAACCCGGTGAATGCTTCGAGTACACATCCGGTGCACCACTTCCAACGCCGTCAGGCATCATGAGTGGCACTTACGGCATGTTGTCAGGGGCCGGGGAACGCTTCGACGTCGCCATTCCGGCGTTCTCGCTTGATAGCCCGCATGATTTCAAAAGCGTCAACTAGCGCATTTCACCTCTAGCACTCTAAACTCCCGTCACTGATTGATTCACTCGCGATGCCGATAGGGGAGCACGCCCTTGGCGCTGTTTGACGCGCGGCCAATTTTTCTGGTGGTGGGCATATTGCTCGTAACGCTGGGCATCGCGATGGTGCTGCCAGCGCTTTACGATGCGGCTGTCTCCAATCCGGATTGGCGCGTTTTCCTGGCGTCAGCCGTTGTGACCACTTTCTTCGGCGTCACATTTGCCCTGATGAACTGGGGCAGCGCGGGGGACATGACGCTCAAGCAGGCCTTTGTGCTGGTGCCGGCTGTATGGTTGTCGCTGGTGATCTTCGGCGCCCTGCCCTTTGCCTTCTCCGAACTCAACCTGTCCTACACAGACGCTTTTTTTGAAAGCATGTCCGGGCTGACGACGACCGGGTCCACCATCATTGTGGGGCTCGATACAGTTGCGCCGGGACTCCTCCTCTGGCGATCGCTGCTGCAATGGCTTGGTGGTATCGGGATCATCGTCATGGCGGTGAGCATTCTGCCGATCCTGCAGGTCGGTGGTATGCAGCTCTTCAAGGTGGAGGCATTTGACACGCCTGACAAAGTGCTGCCCAGCGCGGCCGGTCTCGCGGGCACCATCACTACCGTCTATGTGATTTTTACGGTTGTGACCGCATTTGCCCTGTGGGCTGCAGGCATGAGCTTTTTTGACGGCATCAATCATGCCATGACGACCATCGCCACCGGAGGCTATTCGACGCGGGACGCGTCGGTTGGTCATTTTGACAGCGCCCTCATCCACTACATCATTATTGCGGGCATGATCGCGGGCAGCCTGCCCTTCGTTCTGTATATCCAGGCGTTTCGTGGCAAGGCCATGCCGTTCCTGCAGGACACGCAGGTGCGGGTGTTTCTGAGCCTGCTCGGCATCGCGACTCTTGCGATGATTGTCTATCAGATGGCGCGCGGTCTTGAAGGAACCTTCGAAGCACAAATTCGCTACGCGGCATTCAACGTCGTTTCCGTGATGACGGGCACCGGATACGCCACGCAGGATTATGGCGCCTGGGGTCCGTTCGCAATTGCACTGTTCTTTACGCTGATGTTTATCGGCGGGTGCTCGGGATCCACCTCCTGCGGCCTCAAGATTTTCCGCGTTCAGGTGATTGCTGCCACCTGCGTCAGTCATCTGCGCCGCATGATCTACCCGCACGGGATTTTCATTCCCCATTACAATCGCAGAGCGATCCCCGAAAGTGTCTCTGCTTCAGTGATGAGTTTCTTCTTCCTCTACATTGCATGCTTCGGCGGGCTCGCATTGCTGCTGACTTTTTCTGGGCTGGAGCCGCTCACCGCCCTGTCATCTGCCGCCACTTCCATTGCCAATGTCGGCCCCGGGCTTGGACCGGAAGTTGGTCCTTCAGCCAACTTTTCAGGTATTCCGGATACGGCCAAATGGCTGATGGCACTGGGCATGCTCATCGGTCGACTGGAGCTGTTCACGGTGCTCATTCTCTTTTCGCGCATTTTTTGGCGGTCATAGCGCCTCTTTCCCACACTTTTGCCTGTACAGGCGGCGTGTTTCCCCTAGTCTTTCTGTCAGAACAACGGGAGCTGGCCGCTCAATGAGCCAAGCTTTCGATACACAGGGAACGAATTTGGGGAGGGTGTCCTATGGACAGCTTTGTGACCGGTGCCACCGGTTTTATCGGTCGGCATCTGCTGGAAAATCTTCTGGCCCGTAAAGGCAAGATCTATGTGCTGGTGCGTTCAGGCTCCAAGGCAAAGATCAAAAGCCTGATTGACGATCTGTCAGAAAAGACGCCCAACGCTGCAGACCGGATCGTTCCGGTCACAGGCGATCTTGGAAAAGCCAAGCTCGGTGTCTCTCCCAAGCAGATCACTGCCCTTCGCGGCAAGATCGGCAATGTCTTCCACCTTGCTGCGATCTACGACATCGCTAACGAAGATGCGGACAGCCAGATCAAGGCCAATGTTGAAGGCACCAACAATGCGGTGACCTTTGCGGAAGCTGTCAAAGCAAAGTGCTTCCATCACACAAGCTCCATCGCCGCCGCCGGTCTGTTCAATGGCTACTGGCGCGAAGACATGTACGAGGAATGGGAAGAAAACGAACACCCCTATTTCCGGACGAAGCACGACTCAGAAAAAGTTGTGCGCGAAAACTGCACCATCCCTTATCGGATTTACCGGCCGGGCATTGTAGTTGGTCATAGCGATACGGGCTTCATCGACAAGATCGACGGCCCCTATTTCTTCTTCAAGATGTTGCAGCGCCTGCGCAATGCCCTGCCGCGCTGGCTGTCGCTGGTAGGCCTCGAAGGCGGCTACATGAACATTGTGCCGGTGGACTATGTGGCAGATGCCATGGACCACATCGCGCATAAACCCGGTCTGAACGGCAAGACATTCCACCTCACCAATCCTGAGGGGATGCGTGTGGGTGACGTGCTCAACACCTTTGCCCGCGCAGGACATGGCCCAGAGTTCGCCATGCGTATTGACGCAGGCATCTTCCAATTCATTCCAAAAGCCGTTCGCGACGGCATCAAGAACCTTCCACCAGTACGCACGATCTCAGATGGTGTTCTGGCGGACTTTGGCATTCCGCGCGCGACGATGAAGTTCTTCAACTATCCCACCAAGTTCGACAACCGGGACACAGCGGCGGCACTCAAAGGGTCCGGCATCAAGTGCCCGGAGCTTGAATCCTATGCGCCGGTGCTCTGGGACTATTGGGAACGCAACCTTGATCCGTCCCTGTTCCAGGATCGCACACTGTCAGGTGCTGTCAAAGGCAAGGTGGTGATTGTGACCGGTGCCACGTCTGGTATCGGCCTTGCTGTTGCTGAAAAGCTGGTGGCTGCCGGCGCCACCACGGTGATTGCCGCACGTACGGCCGAAACATTGGCTGAGACAAAAGTACACCTTCAAAAGAAGGGCAAAGGCAAAGTCCACGCCTACACCCTTGATGCGGCAGAGATTGAAGACTGCGACAAGTTCGTGAAGAGGGTGATTGATGATCTGGGACGAGCTGACGTTCTGGTCAACAATGCCGGTCGTTCAATCCGCCGGTCTGTATCACTATCCTATGACCGCTTCCATGACTTTGAACGCACGATGCAGCTGAACTACTTTGGTGCGCTGCGTCTCATCATGGGCTTCCTTCCGCACATGGTGAACCAGAACAACGGGCACATCATCAACATCCTGTCGATTGGTGTGCAGGCCAACCAGCCACGGTTCTCCGCTTATGTGGCATCAAAGTCGGCGCTGGGCGCGTTCTCCTCCTGTGCAGCGCCTGAGTACCAGCACAACAACATCAACTTCACCAATGTGTACATGCCGCTGGTTCGCACGCCAATGATCGCGCCCACCAAGATGTACGATCACGTGCCGACGCTGGCCCCGGACGATGCAGCCAATCTCATTTGCCGGGCCATCATTGAAAAGCCAACCAGCGTGAGTACCCGCCTTGGTACATTCGCGCAGGTGTTGTGGGCACTGGCCCCAAAGGCCATGAACACGATCTTCAACACCACCTATCGGTTGTTCCCGGATTCAGATGCTGCCAAGGGCGGCAAGCCGGGCGACAAGGCTCAACCGAAAGTCAGCAATGAAGCCGTGGCGCTGGCAGCGCTTACCCGCGGCATTCACTGGTAAACCGCACCTATCCCGGTCGGGTGGTTATTCGCCCGGCCGGGGAATGCGGCGAACATTGTCACGTTCAGCGATGCGGGCATCCGCATCTTCCCAAGCCTCAGCATCAATATCGATGATGCGCGGCGACCGCTTACGCCCAAACAGTGCACGGGCGTCTTCCTGAATCCCCAAAATGGCCGGAACGACAAGCAGGACCAGGAAAGTCGCTGTTGCAAGCCCCCATGCCAGCGTGATGGCCATGGGCAACAGGAACTGGGCCTGCAGACTTGTTTCAAACAGGAGCGGCGTTAACCCACCGACCGTCGTTAGCGACGTCAGAAGCACAGCACGCAATCGGTCCTGCACGCCGTGGATCACAGCGTCTCTCACGCTCTTGCCTTCGTCGAGACGGTTGTCGATCTGGTCGACGAGAATGATCGAGTCATTCACCAGAATGCCAGCCAAGCCGAGCAAGGCGACAAAGCTCAGGATGGTGAGATCAAAGCCCATGACCAGATGGCCAAGCACAGCGCCAACAAGACCAAATGGAATGATCGACATCACAACGATAGGACGCGCATAGCTGGCGAAAACCCACGCCAGAATGATGTAGATCGCGACCAAGGCAATCAGGCTGCCTGCCCCAAGGTCTGCAAATGCTGCACCCTGTTCTTCGGCACGTCCTGAGAACTCAAAGTTCAGATTGTATTTGGCTGCGATGTCGGACAACCCAGCGTCCGGAAGTGCGCGGATGATGGCGTTTGAGTCCGTTGCAAGCGCGTCAACCTCCGCAGCGATGGAAACAAACCGCTTGCCGTCTTCCCGGCGCAACCGTGAGAAACCGGACTGCTCACGAATGGAAACAACTTCCGTTAAAGGCACTTCGCGGCCCTGATCGGTACGCAGAAACAGATCCTCAAGCGCGCGTGATTTTTCAGCGTCCGGCAACTGCACGCGGATTGTCACCTCTTCATCGTCACGGGCAAATCGTTTTGAGATGGCACCTTCGAATGAGTTGCGTACCTGACGGCCGACCGTCTCCGTTGTGAAGCCCAGCGCTGCGCCGCGCGGATTGACTTCAAGGATCAGTTCCTGCTTGCCATAAGGCAGGTCGTCTTCAATGTCAGACACGCCGTCAAATGTTGCCAGCAGGTCGCGGACTTCAAGGGCGGCTGCTTTCAGCTCACGCGGGTCACCGCCGGTCAGACGTACATCAAGGTCGCGGCCAGGAGGGCCACCGCGGCGTTCCTTGAGGGCAATGCGCTCAACACCGGGAATAACCGGCAGCTCGGCGCGCCATGCAGCCACAAGGTCGCGGGTGCGGATGCTGCGCAGCTCTGAGGCCACAAGCTCAACCTGAAGGCTGCCTCGGTTGTCACCGCTGGTTGCACTGAAGGACCCGCCGGTTTCGCCGATGGTGCCATATGACATCTGTACGAGCTTGCCATCTTCGCCAGCGAGCTCGAGAACCGCGCGCTCCAGCGCTGCATCAATCTGTTCGATGGCATCCTGGGTTGTTTCGCGCGGAGTGCCCGGTGCAAAAACCACGGTGGCGTCCACTGTCTCGCCTTCGGGCGATGGGAAGAACTGGAAGCCGACCCGCCCTGTCTGCATCAACCCGATGCAGATAATGAAGGCTGCTGCAGCAATGGCCAGCGTCGTGTAGCGCATGTCAAATGAGACGGCGACAATCCGGCGAAAGGGGCCATCACGGAAGCGCGCAAAATGTGCATTGAACCATGCATGAAAACGACTCTGCTTCATGCTCCCTTCGAGGGCATGATGCATGTGACCGGGTAACACCAAAAAGCACTCGACCAAACTGGCGACCATTACGGCCATCACCACCAGCGGCATTGCGCGCAGGATCTGCCCGATGATGTCGCCAATCAGCAGAATAGGCGCAAAGGCGGCGACGGTTGTCAGGATTGCAGCGAACACAGGACCAAACATGCGTTTGCCACCCAGATAGGCCGCAACCGCAGGTGGGTGACCCTTTTCGCGCAAGGTCGTTGTATGTTCGCCAACCACAATGGCGTCATCGACGATGATGCCAATGGTCATGATAAGTGCGAACAGCGAGATCATGTTGATGGACTGGCCTGTTGCCAGCATGACAGCCAGCGTTGCCATCATGGCCACGGGGATACCGGCCGATACCCAGAAGGCGACGCGCGCATTCAGGAAGACGAACAGGATGGCCAGCACAAGGAGCAGGCCCCCGACGCCGTTTTTCACCAACAGCATGATCCGGTCAAAAACCAGATCAGCTTGCACGTTGAACATCTCGACCCTGAGCGTCGGAGGCAATGTGGATGTCAGTCCGGCCAGAGCCTTTTCCACATTCGCCTGAACGTCGAGCGTGTCAGCGGTCATCGCGCGTTGGATATCAAGCTGCATGGCAAGCTGGCCGCCACGCAGACCGGTTGGCTGACTGTCATCAAACCCATCGCGAATCTCAGCAATGTCCTGAAGGCGAACCTTTTCGCCGCCCGCGAGCGACTTGATTTCAATGGCTCCAAGAGATGCAGGATCGGTTGCCAGACCCATGGACCGCAGTTGCTTTTCCTGAGCGCCTTCAAGGGTGCCGGATGGCAGGTCCTGGCTGACCTGTCGGATGCGTGCGGATACGTCTGCGACCGATAGATCGAGGCGACGCAAATTGGCTTCGGAAACTTCGACGATCAATTCCGGGTCGCGCACGCCTTTCATGACCACACGGTCAACACCGGAGTTCAAGAGCTCGTCGCGAATGTCTTTCGCATAAGCGCGCAAGGCGCTTTCCGTAAAGGGGCCAGAGATGGCCAGCGCGGCAACAGACTCATAGAAGATAAAACGGCTGATGACAGCGCGCTCGCTGTCCTGCGGCAAGGTCGTGACGCTTGAGACGGCCTGCTCGATATCTGACTGCGCCTTTTGCATATCGGCGCCGCTGGCAAACTCGACGACAATCTGTGCCACGCCTTCGCGGGCATAGCTGTCGACGCTGTCCACCCCATCAAGAAACCTCACCTCGGGCTCAATAGCCTCGATGATGTTTCCTTCAACGTCCTCGGCACTGGCACCGGGCCATGCGATGACGACGGAAATTGTGGGCACTTCGGTCTTTGGAAAAAACTGCGTGTTGAGTTGGGTGAGGGCATAAAGCCCGGCAACCACCAGCATGCCCATCAGAAGATTGGCGGCGTTGCGGTGGACTACAAAGAACCCAAGAATGCCCCGCGGGCGATCCGCATCCGCTATGGAACGATAGGACTCATGGTGAGCGTCAGTGGGATTGTTGTCATCGCGCCCAGACATGACTAGCGCTCCTCAACCCGAACGCCGGGTCCTGCTTCGGCAAAGCGGGTCGCCAGCACTTTTTCGCCGGGAGAAAGATTACCGCTGACAAGAATGCCGTCCGAGGTGCGCGCTGCTACTTCAATCTCACGCGCCTCAAGCCGGCCTTCGGCGATCACGTACACACGGTTACCTTCGTACAGCGCTGTTTCAGGTAGCTGCGCGACCTGCTGATAGCGTGTGTCAGGAAGGCGGACTTCCACAAACGCGCCGGGACGCAGCGGTGTGTCGGTGCCTTTGGTTTCAAGGCGTGCGAACGCTTCCACGCCGCCGGAGGCCGCTGATATCTCGGCACCAACCCGCTCGATGGTGGCATCATATTCGATCTGCCGATCGCCGACGCGCCACAGCACTTTGGCGGGCCGTCCTGTGACGTTGCCTTCGGCTGCGATGATGCGGCCGTATTGCGCGTCAGACAGCGTAAAGGCGACTTCAAGACGATCAGCGTCGGTCAAATCTGCAAGTTTGTCGTTGAGGCTTACCCGCTTGCCGCGTTCTGCCGACACATCGCCAACAAAGCCGGTAAAAGGGGAGACGACGCGCGTGTTGTTGAGGTCGCGTTCGGCACGGCGCAACCCGACCTCAAGACGCGAGATGGTTGCCTGCTGCTGTTCAACGCGAGAGTTTTCGACGGCCACATTGCTGACGCGCTGGTCGACGGCGGCTTCCTGCTGACTGACAGCAAGGCGGCGGTCGTCCACTGTCTTTTGCGAAATGTTGCCACCCTTGGCGAGGCGAATGGCGCGACTGAGGTCACGCTGGCGGATGGTGAGTTGCTGACGTGCACTTACGAGCGCCTGGCCCTCAAGCACGGCACGCGCCTTGATCTCCGAAAGGCGGGCGCGGCCTTCGTCGAGCTGGGCGGTCGCTTCATCACGGGCGGCTTCATAGTCGAAGGGATCAATCAGGACGAGCAGGTCATCAGCCTTGATGATGCCGCCTTCCTGGAAGTTCTCACCGGTTTCTAGAATTTCACCCGCAACAAGGGCACGCAGTTCCACCTTGCGGCCCGGCACGATCTCACCAAACACCTGCAGTTCAGGCTGAATGTCGGCAAACCCAACTGTGGAGGCATTCACCGTCCAGATGCGCTCTTCAGGTGCGTCGGGCACGACTTCTGGCTGTGTGGCGCGCAGGAGTGCAAATGCAGCGACGGCGCCACCAAGGATGAGCAGCGGTAAAAAGCGACGCCACCAGGGACGATAAGGCTCGTCGCCGGGCAAGGCAGGTGCGCTATCCCGGCCATATTGGCGGGAGCCGCGCTCTTCATCCTCGTAGCGATCAAGCATCAATTGCCTTTCGGGCGATATGTGAAGGCACCATAGTGACCCGCCTTCGATGAACGGTGCCACAACAGGTCATGAATGGCTGGTCAGCATCGCAAACCTCGCGAGGCAAAAGACCCTAGATGATATACGGTCCACATGTGTGAACCGGATTGCTTTGTGTCAAACGGTCACATCGGTCGAAATCCGTCGGATTTTGTCCTAAGTCACCACGAATACTGAGATTTTGAGTTTCCGGAGCCTCCATTCCCATGCCCGATAATGTTTCCCATGCGGCCCCTGACCTGCTCGCGAAGCTGATTTCGTTCGATACGACCAGCCATTTGAGCAATCTGGCCCTGACAGACTTCATTACAGGCCTGATGGACGCGCACGGCATGACCTATGAGCTGCTGCCCAATGAGGACGGCACCAAGGCCAACCTGTACGGCACAATCGGGGGTGACGGGCCGGGCGGGATCGTGCTGTCCGGGCACACAGATGTTGTGCCGGTCGCTGACCAGGACTGGTCGACTGACCCGTTCACCATGGATGTGCGCGATGGCCGCTACTACGGGCGCGGAACGTGCGACATGAAGGGGTTCATCGCCTGCGCCCTGTCACAGCTGCCCAAGCTAGCGTCAGCTGAGCTGCAACGACCAGTCCACTTTGCATTTTCCTATGACGAAGAGATCGGCTGCCTTGGCGTGCGCCCGATGATTGCGCACATCGCGAAGCATTTGCCAAAGCCTGACCTGGTGATCGTGGGTGAGCCGACGGACATGGCCGTCGTGGACGCGCACAAGGCCATTCGGTCCTTCCGTGTGGAAGTGACCGGTCTGGAGTTTCACTCCAGCCAGACCGACAAGGGTGTGAACTCGATCATTGCTGCTGCCCGGATGATTTCACATCTGGCTGAGATCGCCGAAGAGATGCGTCAACGTGGAGACGCGACGGGTCGTTTTTCACCGCCTTACACCACGCTTTCAGTGGGCCGCATTGGCGGCGGCACGGCCACAAACATCGTTCCGCGCCATTGCTGGTTTACGTTCGAGCACCGGACCCTGCCGGGCCAGGACGAAGACGAAATAAGTCACCGGCTGATGGAGTATGCGCGCCGCGAACTGCTGCCTGACATGCAAACGGTTTACCCCAGCGCGGATATTACGATTGAAACACTTGCGCAGGCACCGGGCCTGAAAGCCAGCGAAGAAGCCACTCCGCTGGAAACCGCCGTGATGATGCTGGCGGGCACCAACGATCGACAGGCCGTGTCTTACGCGACCGAAGCAGGGCTGTTTCAGGATGTGGGCATCCCAACGCTCGTGTGCGGGCCAGGAAGCATTCAGCAGGCGCACAAGCCGGATGAGTGGGTGACGCAGGCGCAGCTTCAAGCCTGTGATGATTTTCTGTCGCGTCTGGTGGACTACATCAGCGCTTGATGACAAAACCCAACTCGGCGTTAAGACCGTTTTCAAGCGCGCTGTTGAGGGATGCGGCGATCTCTTCCATGAGCGCGAAGTAGACGCGATCACGCTCATTGATGCTGGCGCTTTCAAGTATCTTCCGGCTCCCGACAACCTTTACGCTTACGCTGCCGATGCGTCCGGCCACCGGGTCCATGACTTCCACGTCAACGGCTGCCACGGCGTCGATCTGGGTATCTGCCTCATCACGAAACAGCCCGCCGACACCTTCTTCCACTTTCAGGGCTGTGCGCGTTACAGCGCCGTCCTGGAGGATAACGCGCAACACAGTGCCATCCTTCGCACCGGGCCCGCCGGGTGACGCCCGGAGACGATCACGGGTCCACGCGCGCACAATGTCGGGCGGGCTGTTGGCATTGCGATGACCGATGTGCGGTGGTGTACCAGGCTGCCGCCACGGCTCAACCAGTTCGACAGAGGCCACGTCCAAAGCCAGGGGTGTCTTATGAGCAAAGGTGATGGTTGCAGCCACAGGGCCGGAAGGTGGGGGTGGTGATGAATTGGCGCATGCGGCCAGAAACCCGACCGCCAGAAGAACGCCAAGCGCCCTAGCTGCCTTTGAACTCTTCGGGATCAAAGTTGTATGTGCTGCTGCAAAACTCACATCGCACCTCTATGCGGCCATCATCGGTGTGCATGTCGGCCATTTCTTCAGAGCCGAATCCTTCAAGCACGCCCTTAATGTAGTCCTGAGAGCACCTGCATGAGAAGCTTAGCGGATGCGGCGGAAAAGCCCGCACGCCATCCTCATGATACAGCCGATACAGCAATTGTTCAGATGCCAACGCCGGATCAACAAGCTCATGATCCTCAACAGTCTCCATCAGGATCTTGGCGCGATTCCAGTTTTCGTCTTCGGCTGCGTCCTCCGCGGCTACGCTGCCGTCGGGTGCATCGCCGGGATCCAGATCACGGACAAAACCGCCATCTTCGGGCATCTGCTGGATCATGATGCCGCCGGCGCGCCAGCCACCGTCTGCCGTGCCGCTTGCATCCCGCTCGAAGGACTGAGCCACAACCAGCTTTATCAGCGTCGGCAACTGCTCTGAGCGGCGGAAGTAGTCTTCGCCGCAGGCCGCGATGGAGTCACCTTCAAGCGGAACGACGCCCTGATAAGAATTGCGCCCAGGTCCCTGATCAATCGTGAGAGCCATGCTGCCCTTGCCCGTCAGTTGCTCAAGGGTTGGTGTTTCCGTGCTCAGAGCAGCAACGGCGTCTGCATCAAAATGGGCATAGCCGCGCAGGCCACCGTCCTTGGTCATGTCGGCAACCAGCAGGTCGACCGGTCCATCGCTTGAGGTCTGAACCGTGAAGCGGCCTTCCAGCTTCAAAGCTGTGCCCAACATGGACGCAAGCAGAAGCGTTTCGGCGACCAGTCGCGATACCGCAGGCGGATAATCATGGCGGCCGAGAATGTCGGAAATGACCGGACCCGTTCGCGCCAGACGGCCGCGCACACTCATGCCTTCAATGGCGAATGGCAGCACAACGTCGTCTGTGGCGTCTACCACCACATTTGTTGTGGGCGCGTTTGAGGACACAGGTGTTGTCTGGTCCATGATCAGTCCAGACACCAGGCAAGAATGCCCTTTTGGGCATGCAGGCGGTTTTCTGCTTCATCAAAGATGACTGATTGCGGACCATCGATCACATCCGTCGTGACTTCCTCGCCGCGATGGGCCGGTAGGCAATGCATAAAGATGGCGTCGTCATTGGCCACTCCAATGACAGATGCAGTCACCTGATACGGAGCCAACAGGTTGTGACGGCGCTCAGCTTCCTTGTCGCCCATGGAGACCCATGTGTCGGTGACAATGGCATCAACATTTTTGGCAGCTTCGTGCGCGTCATTGACCAGGCGCACCTTGCCACCCGCGGCGATGGCATCTTCGATGCATTGCGCCGGCGGGGCCAGCTCAGGCGGGCAGGCCAGCATGAGTTCAAAGTCAAAGCGGTGCGTGGCTTCGATCCATGACCGGGCCATGTTGTTGCCGTCACCAATCCACGCCACGCGCTTGCCCGTGATAGGGCCGCGATGCTCTTCGAAGGTCATGACATCGGCCATCAACTGGCAGGGATGGCCATCATCCGACAAGCCATTGATCACCGGCACTGAGGCGTGCTCAGCCAGTTCCTGCATCTTTGCGTGGTCATCGGTCCGTAGCATGATGATGTCGACATAGCGTGACAGGACGCGGGCTGTGTCGGCAACGGTTTCGCCGCGACCAAGCTGCATCTCACCCCCATTGAGCAGAAGCGTTTCACCGCCCAGCTGCCGCATGCCCACGTCAAACGAAACACGGGTGCGCGTTGATGGTTTTTCGAAAATCATCGCCAGCAGATAACCTTCGAGCGGCTTGTCCGCATCCTGACGGCCTTTGGGCCAACCGGCGCGCGCCCTCTTGGCGGCATGAGAGCGGTCCAGGATGCTGCGCAGCGCTGATTTGTCCAAAGTGTTGAGATCGATGAAATTCTTGTGTGTCATGACGCAGACACCTCTTCCTTGCCTGCGGTGCTCTTAGTGGAGAGCTCAGCGCAAACGGCTTCTATGCGGGCAACGGCGTCCATTGCTTCGTCTTCTGAAATGATGAGTGGCGGCAGCAGGCGCACGACGTTATCGCCAGCTGCAACGGTAAGCAGGCCCTTGTCCATGAAAGCCTTCTGCAATTCGGTGTTTGGCTTGACGCATTTAAGTCCAAGCATCAGGCCCCGGCCGCGTACGGCTTCAATGACGTCGGGATATTCATCTGCCAGCATGGACAGCCCCTGAGACAGCCGCCCGGAGACCCGGCGGACGTGCTCAAGAAATTCAGGCTTCGAGACTTCATCAATCACGGCACCCCCAACAGCCACAGCCAGAGGGTTACCGCCATAGGTGGAGCCATGGGTGCCTGGTGTCATGCCTTTGGCCGCTTCCGCCGTCGCAAGGCAGGCCCCCAGTGGAAAGCCACCGCCGATGCCTTTTGCTGAAGCCATGATATCAGGCTCGATGCCCATGTCCTGATAGGCATAAAGATGCCCGGTCCGACCAACACCGCATTGCACCTCGTCGAGCACCAGCAGCAGTCCGTGTTCGTCTGCAAGGGCACGCAGTTGACGCATGAAGTCTTTTGTCGCTTCGCAGATACCGCCCTCGCCCTGAATGGGTTCGATGAGGAAACCGGCCGTGTTCTCCGAGATGGCAGCTTTCACGGCGGCAAGGTCATTTAGCGGCACCTGTACAAAGCCGGGTGTCGCTGGGCCAAAGCCTTCAAGATATTTTTCCTGACCACCGGCTGCGATCGTCGCAAGCGTCCGACCGTGGAACGCACCTTCGAAGGTGATGAGTTCATAGCGTTCAGGATGCCCGGAGACTGCATGGTATTTGCGGGCCATCTTGATGGAGGCCTCAAGCGCTTCCGCACCGGAGTTGGCGAAGAATACCGTGTCCGCAAAAGTCAGGTTGATCAGTTTTTCGGCAAGCGCCGTCTGGCCCTCCACCTGATAGAGGTTGGAGACGTGCCAGACCTTGTTGGCCTGCTCAGTCAGCGCTTCAATCAGCTTGGGGTGGGCATGGCCAAGGGCATTCACCGCAACACCTGCGCCGAAATCCAGATATCGGTCGCCATTGGTAGCGACGAGCCACGCGCCCTCCCCTCGCTCGAACGCTATGTCAGCGCGAGCGTATGTCGGAAGTACGGGACTAATAGCGGTATCTGCGGCGTGCGGGGCCACGGTTTTATCCTTCGGCAAAAATCGACTGTTTCAAACGCACGCGGCCCCGAAATACACGGGGCCGGACGTCGCTTGGGTTCATCCGGCCCTAGAAAACAGAAATGCCGCCGATAGTCGGCGGCAGGGCCAGAAATGGAGCGGGATTCTTTCGTGGACGCGGGTCTATGTCAATACGCCCCGCGTCCACGGATATCAGCCCTGCGACAGGCTTAGGCCTTGAGCCTAAAGCCTTTTTTGAAGAC
Organism: Candidatus Phaeomarinobacter ectocarpi; assembly: GCF_000689395.1. Lineage (GTDB taxonomy): Bacteria > Pseudomonadota > Alphaproteobacteria > CGMCC-115125 > CGMCC-115125 > Pyruvatibacter > Pyruvatibacter ectocarpi. Next base: position 315,457 of record NZ_HG966617.1, on the reverse strand, counting down.
CCAATAGCAAATGCTCCACAGAACCACATTGATGGCAACCAGCACGATGACGCCTGCGGTAATGGATCCGTCTGCATGACCGGTGAAGCCATATCGGAAGCCATCAATCATGTAGAAGAACGGGTTGTAGCTGCTGATGACGCGCGCGATCTCCGGCAGCCGCTCCACCGAGTAAAAAGTGCCAGACAGGAAGGCCAGCGGCGTGATGATGAAATTGGTCACCGCCTGCATATGGTCAAACTTCTCCGCCCAGACACCTGCAAGGACACCCATGAGTGCCAGAGCGAGGGACGAGGCCAGCACAAAGAAGACGACGGCCCAAAGATGTGAAATGCCCATGGGGGCAATGAGCGAAATCACCAGCGCAGACGCGATGGCGACGACCACACCGCGTGTCATGCCGCCAAGGGCGAAGGCCACGTTCAGCTCACCGGGGGAGAGTGGCGGCATCAGGAAATCCACTGTGCTGCCCTGCACTTTAGAGACCAGAATGGATGACGAAGTATTGGCGAAGGCATTTTGAATGACCGTCATCATGATCAGGCCCGGGCCCAGAAACGCCAGGTAAGGCACGCCCGCCACCACCGTATCCGCGCGGCCCATGGCCACGGCGAACACCGCGAAAAACAGGAGAGCAGTCACCACAGGACCGGCGACGGTCTGGGTAAACACCTTCATGAAGCGACGGACTTCCTTAAGATAGAGCGTCCAAAGGCCCAGCCAGTTGACCGATCCAAAACGTCGGACGCCGGGCTCAAAGTGCGTTTCTGTCATTCGTTCCCCCTGAACTGCCGCAAAGCGGCTGCCGGTGGCGCAATGGCAGAACCCTGCGCCAAAAACCAGCTGTCTTTATGTGATGTGACCCTTGGTGCGGGAGGTATGCCCCTGCGGGACCTCGTGCAAGGCCTTTATCCACAGTCGATGCCCCCGCGAAGCGTTAGAATCAATATATTGTGGATAACCCCCTATAAAACCACAACATCTCTTGCCGCCGAGTCAGGCCATATAGTAGGTTCACTCAAGGTTAACACGAGATGTTGTGGTTTACACCCAAAGTGACCGCGCATCTGCGATTTGTAGGGGGAAAATGCGATGACGTGGACCGATGAGCGCGTTGAACAGCTCAAGCAGATGTGGCTCGACGGGCTGAGTGCCAGTCAGATTGCAGCCCGGCTTGGCGGCGTCACTCGTAATGCCGTGATTGGCAAAGTGCACCGTCTGGGCCTGTCAGGTCGTGGCGCACCGACCCGCGTCACCCGTCGCCGCCCTGCAGCGCCGCGGGCACCACGCGCAGCGTCAACCGCAGCGCCCCGGCGTGAGACAGCCAGCAAGAAGACAGCCGTCGCTCCTGCGCCAGAGCCCGAAGAGCTGGAAGTCATCAGCGACCCTGACGCCCAGGCAAACCTTCTGGAGCTCACAGAACAGACCTGCAAATGGCCAAATGGTGACCCAGGCGACGAGAGCTTCCACTTCTGCGGTCAGCGTTCTGCGCCCGGCCTGCCCTATTGTGCAGCCCATGCCAAGAAGGCCTATCAGCCGCTTCCTTCCCGTCGGGAACGCAAGGATCGTCCACGGCAGTTTCCAAACCGCATGATCGGTTAAGGCCGTCAGACACAGCTTCACGTCTTTTCCAAGAAGGCGGCTTCATCAAAAAGGCGGACCGCCAAACGGTCCGCCTTTTTCGTTTTTGCACATGGCGCTTTGGCTAGTCGCGGAAGTGTTCATCCAACGCGTACCCTGCTGAGCGTACGGTACGGATGGGATCCTGCTCGCCCGGATTGTTCAGGGCTTTGCGCAGCCGACCGACATGTACATCCACCGTGCGGGCCTCCACATAGACATCTGACCCCCAAACCGCATCCAGCAGCTGTTCGCGGCTGAACACACGACCAGGATGTTGGATCAGGTGATCAAGCAGGCGGAATTCGGTTGGTCCAAGATGAATTTCCCGCTCGCCGCGCCGCACACGGTGAGACGAACGATCCACCGCCACATCGCCAAACGTCACAATGTCGTCCGTCAGGGCCGGTCGAATGCGGCGCAGAACCGCACGGACGCGCGCCAGAAGCTCGGTCATGGAAAACGGCTTGGTGATGTAATCGTCAGCGCCTGTATCAAGCCCCCGCACGCGGTCAGCTTCTTCGCCGCGTGCGGTCAGCATGATGATGGGAATGTTGCGCGTTTCACTGCGGCCTCGGAAGCGGCGGCACAGCTCAATGCCTGAGACCTGCGGCAGCATCCAATCCAACAAAACCAGGTCAGGCTGCTGCTCATCCACAATCATCGTGGCTTCTTCGCCGTCAGCTGTGGTTGAGACCCGGTAGCCCTCTTTTTCAAGATTGTATTGCAGCAGGGTCGTCAGTGCATCCTCGTCTTCAACGATGAGCACGAGGGGTTGTGTTTTCATTGGTCTTGCCCCGGACATTGCTTTCGCAGGTGCTGGCGCGGTCGAGAGTTGCATCATGACTGCGTCGGCGTTTCTGCGTCGGTTGGATACTCCATGCTTGTGACACTGGTCGTGTCGCCCTTCGGCCGGCTTTCGCCAAGGGCTTCTCCGGTCACAAGGAACTGGATCGTTTCAGCGATGTTGGTGGAGTGGTCACCGATGCGCTCAAGATTTTTGGCGACGAAGAGAAGATGCGTGCACAGCGAAATCGTGCGCGGGTCTTCCATCATGTAGGTGAGCAACTCCCGGAAAAGGGAGTTGTACATCTCGTCAATCTCTTCATCGCGCCGCCACACAACCATGGCACGGTCATTGTCGCGCTGCGCGTAGGCGTCGAGAACTTCCTTGAGCTGGTTGAGAACCTGACGGCCCATCCGCTCCAGTCCCTGCATGGCGCGACCCGGACTTGCCTGATCAACGGCAAGCGCACGCTTTGAAATGTTTTTTGCCAGATCACCGATGCGCTCAAGGTCTGATGAAATCTTGATGGCGGACACTGTCTCGCGCAGGTCGATCGCCATTGGCTGGCGCAGAGCAATCAGGCGCAATGCCTGTGCTTCAATGTCCACTTCCAGGGCATCAATCTGCTTGTCGGACGCAACAGTCTGTTCGGCCAGGGCCCGGTCTCGGCGCGTGATTGCTTCGATGGAGTCGGCCAGCTGCTTCTCAGCAAGGCCACCCATGCGTGCGAGGCTTTCGTTGATACTATCGAGAGCCTCTTCAAAGGACGTAACGATATGCTCTTGCACTTGGGGTCTCTCCCGATTGGGCCTTGGCCCGGTGTAGCGCTCAGCCCGCGCGACTTATTATGCAGGTCTGGCTGAACAGTGTAGGCGCATCTACGAACTAACCAAAACGGCCGGTGATGTAGTCCTGGGTCCGCTCATCGCGCGGGTTCGTGAAAATCTGCTCTGTGTCACCTTCTTCCACCAGAATGCCCAGGTGGAAAAACGCCGTGCGCTGGGACACGCGTGCCGCCTGCTGCATGGAGTGGGTAACGATGGCGATCGTGTAATTGTCCTTGAGCTCATCGATCAGCTCTTCGATGCGGGCGGTCGCGATCGGGTCAAGGGCAGAGCATGGCTCGTCCATGAGGATCACTTCCGGTGACACGGCAATTGCGCGGGCAATGCACAGACGTTGCTGCTGACCGCCGGACAGGCCGGTGCCGGGCTCGGCCAGACGGTCTTTGACCTCTTCCCAAAGGCCGGCGCGCCGGAGCGACACTTCAACGATTTCGTCCATCTCGTTCTTGGTGGCCGCGATGCCGTGAATGCGCGGGCCGTAGGAAATATTGTCGTAGATGGATTTGGGGAACGGGTTTGGCTTTTGAAACACCATGCCGATGCGGGCGCGAATTTCCACCACGTCCACATTCGGATCGTAGATGTTGTCTTCGTCCAGCTTGATCGACCCGGTGATGCGCGCAATGTCGATCACATCGTTCATACGATTGAGGCAGCGCAGATAGGTGGACTTGCCACAGCCGGACGGTCCGATAAGGGACGTGACCTGGTTCTTGCGGATGTCCAGGCTGACATCAAACAGGGCCTGCTTCTCACCGTAGAAGACATTGACGTCGCGCGTTTCCATTTTCACCGGTGCATTGGTCGCAGCCGGCTCAGTGGTCGGGGCTTCAGAGATATTCTCGGCAACTGACATTGAGATCGTCCTCTATGCGTTTGTATGCGCGTTTCAGTGCAGTCGTCTACCAGCGGCGCTCAAAGCGGCGGCGGAGCAGAACAGCAAGTGCATTCATCATGATCAGGAAGGTGAGCAGCACCATGATGGCGGCGCTGGTCTTGGCAACAAAGGCGCGTTCGGGACTGTCAGCCCAGATGTAAATCTGCACAGGAAGCACCGTCGCGGGGTCTGTAAATCCGCCGGGCACGTCCACGATGAAGGCCACCATGCCGATCATCAGGAGTGGAGCTGTTTCCCCAAGCGCCTGCGCCATGCCGATGATTGTGCCGGTCAAAATGCCCGGCATGGCCAGTGGCAATACGTGATGGGTGATGACCTGCACTTTGGAGGCGCCGATGCCAAGCGCTGCTTCGCGAATGGAGGGCGGCACGGCCTTAAGCGCGGCACGGGTCGCGATGATGATCGTTGGCAAGGTCATGAGCGCCAGCACCATACCACCGACAAGTGGCGCGGATCGCGGCAGGCCAAAGAAGTTCAGGAACATGGCCAGGCCCAGCAGACCGAACACGATCGACGGAACGGCGGCCAGGTTGTTGATGTTGACTTCGATCAGATCCGTAACGCGGTTTTGTGGTGCGAACTCTTCCAGGTATATCGCGGCCAGCACGCCGATGGGGAATGACAGCATCAAGGTGATGATCAATGTCAGGAACGAGCCGACAACGGCGCCCCACAAACCAGCCTGTTCGGGTGCACGACTGTCACCTTTGGTGAACAACACGTCTGCAAACGTGCTTTCGACGGCACCATCTTTCTGCAGCTCGCGCAACCAGGTGGCCGTCTGGTCGTTGACCTGACGCCCGCGCTCGGGCGTTACGTAGGTGACGACTGTCCATTCGCCCGGAGCGGCTGGCGCTGTGGACTGAAGCGGAATAAAGGCCTTGCCGATGACCCGGTCATTGGCAACCTGCTCGGCTTTGACCACACCGCCATTGACTTCAACAAGGACGCTGGGCATAGCCACCGTCAGGTCAAGGGTGCCGCCGGCTGATGCTGCCACTTCAAGCAGTTTCGCTGCCTCGGTGTTGAACGCCTCCAGCTTGCGGATGCGCTTGGCTATATCAGTCTCAAGTGCTGCAACACGCGATTCGAGGCTCTCACGTTCAGGACCAACCGCCTGGTCAACCCGCACGCGCAAGGCGGCAAGGTCATTTTCTGTTACGGCAATGCCGCGCGTTTCGCGACGGGCACTCTCAAGTGTCTTGTTGGCTTCTGCCTCCAGCTCGACTTTGACGGAGGCCAGTACGTCAGCGAATACGTCTGTCGGGGCGACAAGCGTGACTACATCACCGTCCTGGGACGGGACGAGGTCTGTGTCCGGATTGGTTTCCTCAATGTCGGTCATCTGACCTTTGAGGAAAGTGTCCATGCTATCGGACACAGACACCTGAACTTCCTGTGTCGTGCCAATAACCGACGGGTCCGCCTCAACGAACTCCTTCAATGTGATATCCGCACCGCCAGACAGAACGGACGCAAGCTCACGCTTGTCGCGGCGCGCGGTCACATTGGGAAAGCGATCATAGAGGGCCCGGCGCGCGAGCGCCTGATAGTTGGCCGCACCGAGATTATCCGGGTCGATCTCGTCCGCGCTCAGCTCAACATTGAGGGTGGTCTTGTACTGTGTAAAGGCCGGCAGGCCCTGCCATACGATTGAGCCGATCAACCATACGAGCACACCAACCGCAACAAAGATGGCGCCCAGGCCATAAGCCTGAAAGCGGGTTTCAGCAGCGTAGCGGCGACGGACGCGCGCAGGAGACAGATCCGGCTTGCGGTCGACGACAGATCCAGGAGTTGAGGTGGCGTCAGTCATACTTTTCCCGGTACTTGCGAACGATGCTGAGCGCGAAGACGTTCAGGCAGAGCGTGATGAAGAAGAGAACAAGACCCAGCGCAAAGGCGGCCAGTGTCTTGGCGCTGTCAAATTCCTGGTCACCGACCAGCAGCGTCACAATCTGAACGGTGACGGTGGTAACGGCTTCGAGCGGGTTGGCCGTCAGGTTGGCCGCCAGGCCTGCGGCCATGACCACAATCATGGTTTCACCAATGGCACGAGATACAGCCAGCAGAACCGCGCCTACAATGCCCGGCAATGCAGCAGGCACAACGACCTGCTTGATTGTTTCAGACTTGGTGGCACCCAGAGCAAATGACCCGTCGCGCAGTGTCTGCGGCACAGCGTTCATCACATCATCAGACAAGGAGGACACAAAGGGGATGATCATGACACCCATGACCATGCCCGCCGCCAGTGCACTCTCTGATGCCACGTCCAGGCCGACAGATTCACCAAACCCTCGAAAGAGCGGCGCCACGGTCAGGGCTGCAAAGAAGCCATAGACCACGGTTGGAACGCCTGCGAGAACCTCAAGAATAGGCTTGGCCACCGAGCGGAATTTGGGGCCCGCATATTCGGACATATAGATGGCTGAGAACAGGCCGACCGGCACCGCGACACACATGGCGATGATGGTAATAAGGAAAGTACCAGCGAAAATCGGCACCGCGCCAAAGGCGCCAGACGACCCAACCTGCTCGGCGCGGATGGCCGTCTGCGGGCTCCACTGCAGGCCAAAGAGGAATTCAACCCAAGAGACGCGGGCAAAAAAGCGGCTGGCTTCAAATATCAGCGAGGCCACAATGCCAATGGTTGTAAAGATCGCGATCGTCGAAGCGACAACCATGATGATCCGAACGACACGTTCGACGCGGTTACGGGCGCGCAGATCCTTTTCGATGTGGCTGCGTGCGTAGCCGATGCCCAGGATGGCAATCGCGAGTGCCACGACGATCAGGGCCATGTTGCCGATCCACAGCGCCGCGGAATAGCCATCGGCGGCGGCCTGAAGGGCAGGATCAACCTCGCGGCTGACAATGTTGCCGGTCGCAAGGTTCTTGATATCTGTAATAAGGAGGTTCAACTCCGGCGCCGTAAGCGCTGCGACAGTTGAGTCCGGCAGATTGGCCCGCAGGATCATGTCCGCCACCTGCGGCTCAAGCGCTACCCAGAGTGCGAGCAGAACAAGGGCGGGGATGCCGCACCATACGGCGACATAGGCGCCGTGATAACTGGGCAGAGAGTGAAGGGAGACCAGCTCACCACCCGCAACTGAGGTGGCCTTGCTGCGGCCCAACAGGTACCCGATGTAACTCAGGACCAGAATGACAAGGATTAGGGTGGTCGCGCTCATGCGGTTACTCGTTCGTCGTCAGATGCCGCATCGCCGGTGCCCATGATGGACCGAAGCGCTGAAACGGTCTGACTTGCCCCCAATAGTCCGGAAATCCGCTGATTAAGCGAGGTTCCGGCGCCCATCGGCGCACCAAGCTGCGCGTCGAAAAGCACGAAAATTCAGCAAGATAGAATCGGCACGGTAGAAAAAGAGATTATCAAATTTGCGGTCTGAGTGCCGTTGGGGCGGTAATCCCGATGGATCGCCGCCCCGCCAGCGTTTTGACTACATTGTCAGCGGTGTCAGTGCGAGTGCACCTTCGCGCATTGCTTCACGATCAGCGTCTGGAAGCGGGATCAGACCCTTGTCGATGGCATAGCCTTCTGGGCCAACAGCCTTTTCAGCAACGAATTCAGCAACGAATTCCTTGATGCCAGGAACCACACCGACGTGCTCATTCTTCACGTAGAAGAAAAGTGAGCGGGAGACGGGATAGTCGCCGGAAGCGATTGAGTCGAAAGTCGGCTCATTGCCTTCAACGATAGAGCCGTGAACCTTGTCGCGGTTTTCTTCGAGGAAGGAGAAGCCGAAGATGCCCAGAGCGTTGGCGTTAGCTTCAAGCTTCTGAACGATCAGGTTGTCGTTTTCACCAGCTTCAACGAACTTGCCGTCTTCGCGCATTGTGTCGGAGATGGCACGGAATGCCTTCTTGTCTTCGCCACGCAGGGTGTTGAGCATGTCGAACTTGCGAGCGCCCTTGCGCATAACGAGTTCAACGAAGGCGTCACGTGTACCGGAGGTCGGGGGCGGGCCCAGAACTTCGATTTCAACATCCGGCAGTGACGGATCAATGTCGGACCACTTGTTGTTTGGGTTATCAACAAGATCGCCCTCAGCGTTTGGAACCTGCTTGGCAAGTGCCAGGAAGATCTGCTGACGGGTCAGTTCATATGTTGGTGCAGAGTTTGAGTTGGCGAGCACGATGCCATCGTAACCGATCTTGACTTCGGTGATGGTGATGCCGGCTTCCGTGCACTTTTCAAATTCGCTGGACTTGATGCGACGTGATGCATTGGTGATGTCCGGGTGCTCAAGGCCAACGCCTGAGCAGAACAGCTTCATGCCGCCACCTGAACCAGTTGATTCAACAACAGGTGTTTTGAATTCGGTCGTCTTGCCGAACTGCTCAGCGACGAGGGTCGAGAACGGGAAAACCGTCGAGGAGCCGACGATCTGGATCTGGTCGCGTGCCTGGGCAGCGCCGGCGAATGCAATCGACGCAACCGCTGCAGCAGCGATGGTCATCTTACGATAGTTCATGATTTCTCCATCCGGTTGGAAATCTTCAAAGACCATTCCCCTAAGACGCCCCCTTGGCGACCCGGCAACGATCCTGAGACAACAAAAAGTGTGTGACCGCTTCCGCCTGAAATACGCCAAGCGTGCGCGCCGCTATGGGTGACACCTTCCCAAGCCGACCGTCTCAGCGGGTCGGTTGCCGCGGAAATTAGGCCGGACCCGCGACCGATTTATTACGCATAGATGACGGTTCAGTGACAGCATGCGTCTGCTGTGAAACGGCTGTTTTCAGCGCTTTTTGGGGATTTCTCTTTGTATCTGGACGGTCGTCATTTTCCATATCCGCACATAGTGCATGGTCTTATATGACATTGCCTGTCACATTCGCCGGCGACCGTGCGACGACCGATGCCAGAATCGATTTCTGATCAACCGGCAGGAACACCTTGAAGGTCGATCCAACACCTAGCTCGCTGTCTATCGACAAAGAGCCCATGTGCCGATTGACGATGTGTTTGACGATCGCAAGTCCAAGCCCGGTGCCACCTCGACGGCGGCTCTGCTCCACATTCACGCGGTAGAACCGTTCTGTCAGACGCGGAATATGCTCTCGTTCAATGCCATGTCCAAAGTCCCGCACGGTCATGACGATGCTGCCGGGCAACGGATCAACACTGGAAGTACCTTCGCTTCCCTGAGGCCGGTCGCGCCGCAGCGAGACTTCGACGCGGCCGCCGGACCCGCCATATTTGAACGCGTTGGCCAGCAGGTTCTGGCAGACCTGAACCAATTCATCGCGGTCGCCCAGGGGCTGCGGCAGGCCCTCCTCGATGTCGATGCTGATGGTTACCCCTTCTTTTTCAGCAAGGGGGGACAGCATGTCTGCGGTGTCGTGAATAATGGAGGCGAGGTCCACGCGATCGCTCGGGCGCACATGCTCATTGAGTTCGATGCGGCTGAGCGAAAGCAGATCATTGATGAGACGGCCCATGCGCTCCGCCTGCTCTTGCATGATGCCGAGGAACTTGTCGCGGGCATCAGGGTCGTCACGCGCGGGGCCCTGCAGGGTTTCCACGAAGCCGGACATGGATGCCAGTGGCGTGCGAAGCTCGTGGCTGGCATTGGCGACAAAGTCTGCCCGCATCTGCTCAGCGCGCTTGAGGGTCGTCAGGTCGTGCAGCATTATCAGCACATTTCGCTGACGTTCCTTGGCGTTGTCGCTGGCGGCTGCGATGACCGGCGCGATAAATGCGTGGTAATGGCGCTCGATGGGAACAGGCTGTGCGTATTCAACTACTTGGGCAGCCTCGCCCTCCACCACATGCGCCACCGCTTCGAGAACTTCCGGCACACGCATGACAGTTGAGATGTGACGGCGGGCTGCGCCCTGCCCCACAATATTCATGGCGGCGCGATTGTGCAGGATGATGCGACCGGAGCGATCCAGCAGAATGATCGGGTCCGGCAGACGCTCAATGATGGCGACACCGGTTTCAGGTGTGAGTGGAAACTCGGATCGGGTTGCCGTCGGCCGGGTCATCGGCAGTTCTGCACGACGCACCGTCTTGCTGGCACGCGGCGCAAACTTCAGCCACCCGGCACCCAGTGCCGCAATTGCTGCTGCGAGCAGCACCGCAGCGTCCATGGACATGACATCAACAAGACCCGCGAACAGGACACAGCCCATAGCCCCTGCCGCCACCACGGCGATGTCCAGGGTGCGCAGATTGACCAGGTCTTCCGACGCAGCCGGGCGCAGACCGCGCCTTAGAGGATCGCCGGATCGGGGCGGATCGCCGGATCGGTGCGGATCGCTGGATTGGGTCAGGTCTTCTCGCTCATCAGCCATGGAATCTCCAGAGCAGAAGGGACGGCAGAATCAGCCCGGCTCTTATGTGCCAAAGTCCCAGCTACCACCTGCCTTGTAGTGTTTGAAGACATTTTTGGCGATCAGGATGCGATGCACTTCATCGGGACCGTCTGCCAATCGCAGGGTACGGGCGCCGGTGTACATGCCTGCAAGCGGCGTATCGCCTGAGACACCAAGGGCACCATGCACTTGAATGGCGCGGTCGACCACACGCTCGAAGGCAGCAGGCACAAACACCTTGATGGCTGAAATGTCCGTGCGGGCATCACCGCCTTCATCCATGACGCGGGCGCAATTGATGGTCATCAGACGTGCCGCCTGAATGTCCATGTAGCTATCCGCGATAAAACCCTGCACGAACTGCTTGGTCTCCAGTGTGCCGCCATGCACTTCCCGGCTCATGGCGCGGGTCACCATCATGTCGAAGGCCCGCCACATGGCGCCGATGGAATTCATGCAGTGGAAGACACGCCCAGCGCCCAGCCGGTCCTGAGCGGCCGCGTGCCCTGAGCCGACGCGACCAAGCGCATTTTCTACAGGCACCCGAACGTCCGTATACGTTATTTCACAATGGTCGCCGTGGGTGTGTCCCCAGACGGGGACAGAGCGAACGATTTCAAGACCCGGCGAGTTCATTGGTACGATGATCTGCACCATGGTGTCGCTCGGCTTGCCGGCTTCCGCTTCTTCACGGGCGGTCCGGCACATGACAATGGCGAAGTCTGCCCGGCGTGCGTTGGACGTGTACCATTTGTGGCCATTGATGACCCACTCGTCCCCTTCGCGGACGGCGCGGGTTTGAATGGAGCGCGGGTCAGAGCCTGCATTGTCCGGCTCGGTCATGGAAAAGCAGCTTTCCATCTCTCCGGAGATCAACGGCTCGAGCCATTTCTTCTTTTGTTCTTCGGTCCCGTATTTCAACAGCACTTTCTGGTTGCCCGAGTTCGGCGCCACCACACCAAACAAGCGCGCTGAAAAGGGCGACCAGGCCATGACTTCATTCATGTAGGCGTGGGCCAGAAATCCGACGCCCATGCCGCCATATTCAACCGGCAGATGCGGCGCCCACAGGCCCTGCTCCTTGACGTGTTCCTTGATCTCGGCCCGGACCGGCTCGGCGTCCTTGCCGCCTTTGAAAAGGATCGGTTCGGCGGGAATGATCTTGTCATTGACGATCTTGGCCGTACGCAGCCGGATGTCATTGACCTCGTCCGCGAGACCGGGAATTGGGGCGATTTCCATAGGATTTACCTTCCTGAGACAGCGTTTTTCTTTTCGGAAGTGAGGATAAGCAGGCCTCAGCCATTGCGCCAGCTTGGCGCTATCGGGCATAACACCGCCAACATTACTGACAAAAAGTCATAATCAGGCTCCAGGAAATCGCGAATGACCCAGATTGCAGGCAAAACCATTTTCATCACCGGCTGCGCGTCAGGTATCGGCCGCGGGCTCGTGAAACATGCCATTCAACATGGCGCCAAGCGGGTGATCGCGACGGATGTGGATTCTGCGGGTCTTGGCAAGACGGCCGAGGAAGCCTCCAAGCTGGGGTCCGGCGACATTGAAACGCATATTCTGGATGTTTCGGACAAGGACGCGGTCTATGCCCTGGCGGACAGCATTCAGGCCGACCATGGCGGCGCGGACATTGTGATCAATAATGCGGGCGTGGCCCTGTTCGCCGAGGTCAACGAGATGACCTATCAGGACTTTGAGTGGGTCATGGACATTGATTTCTGGGGCATGGTGTACGGCACCAAGGCATTTCTGCCCCGGATGATCGAGCGCGGCTCCGGCCACATCGTCAATGTGTCGTCGATCTTCGGCATGATTGCGGTACCGGGCAACTCCGCCTATCACGCTGCCAAATTCGCCATTCGCGGCTTCACCGAAAGCCTGCGCACGGAAATGGTGCGCAACGAGACCGGCGTTGAAATTGCCAGCGTTCATCCCGGTGGCATCAAGACCAATGTGGCGCGCAATGCGCGGCTGGCACAGAACGAAGAGTTGCTGGCCCGCAAGGACGAGATCGCCAAGGGCTTTGACGAGTTTGCCCGCACCACGCCGGAAGAAGCGGCTCGGGTGATCTTCACCGGCATTGAAAAGAACAATCCGCGCATCCTGATTGGTGGTGATGCCCGCTTCATGGACCGCATCCAGCGTCTGCTGCCGATCAAGTATCACAAGGTGCTTGGCCGACTGATGGGCCGACAGGAAGAAGAGGCGTCCTAGAATTGTGGGCGCGGTGACATGCCCTTGCAGAACAAGATTGCTCGTGGATACCCGGCGTCGCCGGACCACCAACTCCCAAGCCAGATATCCCAGCCTGTCACCTAAAGCCTATCCGCAGGGGAGCAACGAAAACCGTGCTTCGCATAACTCTCCCTTCGGTATGAACCTCCGGATCGAGTCAATTCCACTGTCGCCACATTTGCGGACCTGCGCAATTGCACTGCGCTGGCATACTATTAAGCTCTTACCCATGTCCCCCTAACGGGATACCTCACGGGAGGTGCAATCTTCCTCGCCGCAAATTCGGGGTTTGAAAAACAGCCTTCAAAGGAAGACTCCTTTCGCGCTCCGTTAGTGAAGCGTGTTTACACTTTGTTCTAATTCTCTGTGCAGGTCAATTGATGCCTGCTTTCGGTGTAATTGTCTTTGAAATCAAATGCTTCGCACCGTATAACGCCGCCCATGACGCACAGCACCAACAAGTCCAAGACCGACAAGAAGCTAAAGCCTGAGCCGCTTGTTCTCCCTGCCGGAGACAAGCTGCTTCTGCATTCGTGCTGCGCGCCGTGCTCGGGTGACGTGATGAACGAGATTGAGCGCTCGGGCATCGAGTACACGATCCTGTTCTACAATCCGAACATTCATCCGCGTAAGGAATATGATCTCCGCAAAGAGGAGAACATGCGCTACGCGGAAAAGCTCAACGTGCCGTTCATCGACCTGGACTACGACAAGGACAACTGGTTCGAGCGTATTCGCGGCTTTGAAAACGAGCCCGAGCGCGGCCACCGCTGCACGCTGTGTTTCGACATGCGCTTTGAGCGCACGGCTTTGTATGCCTACGAGCACGGGTTCAGCACCATCTGCTCAACGCTGGGTACGTCGCGCTGGAAGGACTTCAACCAGATCAACGGCTCCGGCGAGCGTGCGGCATCACGCTACCCGGACATGGCCTACTGGACCCACAACTGGCGCAAGGGCGGCGGCAGCCAGCGGATGCTGGATGTCTCAAAGGAAGAAGAGTTTTATCAGCAGGAATATTGCGGCTGCGTCTATTCCCTGCGCGATACGAACAAGCACCGCATGGATCAGGGCCGTCCACCGATCCGCCATGGTATCAAATATTACGGCAAGCCGGAGACGGACTACGAGGCGAAGGCACTGGCTGCCAAAGAAGCCCAGACAGATACAGATGCCTAGGCCACTGCCTCCACACGATCGAGTTCCTTTGTCAGGGCCTTGCGGGCCTTTGATTCAAAGTCCGGATCAAGCCAAGGGCTGAACAAGTCGAACATCTGGACGGCGCCGCGGGCCATGTCATCGCGCACCAGTTCGCTTTCGGCTTTTTCCACTTTTCGAAAACTGATCCAGGCACTCCAGAGCAGCCAGGTGTTGAGCGCGATGGACTTTCTCAGGCGCGCCGCCTGGGCACGGGCCTTTGGCAGCAGGGCTGTGCCCTGTTTTTCCAGCACGACCACGATTGCTTCCAGCGCGGCCAGGCTCCAGCTCTGGAACTCCTTGTAACGCGCGGCGAGTTTTTCATCGGCTGTGAGAAGGTCGGTCTGACTTGCGAAGAAAAAGCGATAGGCCCAGGCGATCTCCATGGCGTTGAGATAGAACGCTGCAAATCGCTCCGGAGAGATGTGATCTATGTCCCGCACCAGGCTGTCGCGGAATGCCGTTTCAAAGCGCTCATAGACCTCCGCCACGATCTCTTCGCGGCTTTTGAAATGGTAGTAGAGATTGCCCGGGCTGATGCTGAGCGCTTCGGCAATACGCGTGGTGCCGGTGGCTGATGTGCCCTCCCGGTTCATCAACTGGCGCGCGCCTTCAATTATTTTTTCCCGGTTTCCGGCCATTTACACAGTCCTACTGACGCCATACTTGACAGACATCCGATTTTAGAGGAAAAACTCTAAATTAGATGAATTACTCTAATTGTCGCTGCTCACAGAAGCGCGCGCAAGGGGAAGGACCGGGAAATGGACACGATCGTGCAAGACGAAACGTCACATGGGGCCGCACCTGAAGGTCGCATCAGGGGTGTGCGCAAACTGAAATTCAGTTTTCCCATTGAACAGGGCGCCCACTGGAACAAAAAGCGGCCGGAGTTCAGCCAGATCGTCAACGCGGCGTCGCTGGCGATGCCCTATCTTGAGCCCTACCTGATCCGCACCATGGCAAAGGCGCGCCCGCTGGTTGATGACCCTGCCCTGGTCAAGGAGCTGAACGGCTACGTCGCGCAGGAAACAACCCACTACCGCCAGCACAAGATGTTCAACGACACGGTGGCTGCCTGTGGGTATGAGAGTGTGGCGCCCTTTGAAGACGTGCTGAAGCGCGACTATGCCAACTTTGGTGAGAAGCGCTCCCTCAAATTCAACATGGCGTATGCGGAAGGTTTTGAGTCCATGGCGCTCGCTATCGGGCACATGCTGGTGGAAGACCGCGAACATCTGTTTGGTGATGCGGACCCTGCGGTGTCCTCGCTGGTGCTGTGGCATTTCGTGGAAGAGATAGAGCACAAGGAAGCGACCTTTGACGTGTTCCATGCCATTGGTGGCGGATACTTCTGGCGCATCTATGGGCTGCTGTTTGCGACTGCGCACATCATGTACCGCATCGGCCAGGGGTATCGCGCGCTCCTGAAGGAAGACGGATTGTGGCGCAACTGGCACTCACGCTGGCAGCTGGCCAAGGACCTTGGCCGCATCTTCCGCATCCTCACGCCCAAGATGCTGCGCATTCTCAAGCCTTCCTATCACCCCAGCAAGGTTGCTGATCCTGACTGGGTGAAGGCGTGGTGGGACCTGTATGGCGCACATCCGGTGACCATGGGCGAACAGCTTGGCAAGCTCGACACGACCCGGCTTGAAGAACCAGAACCGGCACTTATCGCTGCATAAAGACGGCGCATTACCAAAGGGGAGAACACGGACTGATGGCTGATACAACGTATACGGACAGTGTGGAGCGGAGCGTGATGACCGAGAGACGGCGCGCTCTGCTTTTTTTCAACGGGTTTGGGCTTTTTGCCGTCGCCTGCCTTTTCGGGTGGGTATGGTTCTTCCATCTGCTTGGCGAGATCGTTCTCTGGCCGCTGCCGATTCAGATTGAAGTGGATATTCCCGGCGACTCCCGCGCCTTTCGCATGGGTCATATGGAAGCCATCACGCAGGGCCTGATGCTGATGGGGCTTGGCTTTGGCGGGCGCTACCTTCGGCTGACCGACCGGATGCAGACGGTGCTTCTGTGGTCGTCCCTGATCACCGCATGGCTGTTTACCCTGCCTGCCATGGCCAACACGTTTTTTGGCACACGTGGCCTGGCGTTTGGCGGTGGCCCGTTCAAGCAGAGTCTTGCCAATGACGTGATCTACCTGTTCGGCTGGCCGCCGGTCATGGCCGTGCACATCATGCTGGCCGTCATCGCCATCGGCGCACTGGCGTACCTCAAAGAAACGAAAAACGCTTAGGAGATCATCTCACGCAGCACTTTCTCGGTTGCTTCATCGGCCGGCAGGAATGTCTCGATAGAGAGTTCTGCCAGGCCGATGTCAGCGGCGGTGCCGAGGCTGCCAATGATCGACGTGAAGCGCATGTCCACATCGCCCAGACGCATGTGCAGGGGGATGATGAGAGGCACTGCATTGTCAGCGCGGCGCGGCGGCTTCCAGCCCTTGGGCAGCATCTCCATCATCATTTTGAGGACGGTGTCGTCGCCTGCGTGGTCTGCTTCCCGGCGCACGCGTTTGAGCACGTCGGACACAACCTCATCCCAGTTGACGATCGCATCGCGCATGGGGCCGGGCTGGAGCATGAGCTCGAACATGGTTTTGTCGGCACTGTCGTCGCCTGCAAGGCTCATGAGCAATCCGCCACCGGCATTCGTCATCAGCACGCGCCAGTGGCGATCCAGCACAAGCGCTGGAAACGGCTCGGTGCTCTTGAGAACCGTTTCAAGCACCTGGCGGATGTAACTTGCGTCCGGCGCTTCCAGCGCTGTCTCGCGGTAGGCGGGCGCAAACCCCGCCGAGAGAAGCAGCGGGTTGCGGGCGCGCAGGGGAATGTCCAGCGCGTCGGCCAGCGTATCCACCATCTGGCGGCTGGGTTTGGCGCGGCCGGACTCCAGAAACGACACATGGCGGGATGATACGTCCGCCCGCACGCTCAACTGCAGTTGGCTGAGGCCTCGAATCCGGCGCCAGAGACGCAGATGATCGCCAAAGGTCTCAGGTTCTGTCCCTTCCAAGCCGGCAGGATTGGCAATCAAGTCATTCATTGTGGGTCTCCTGAGACGGGCAAACAGGTTGGGCTGGCTTATATATTAGGAGGCACCTATCAGCTTACACTTACCTTCCAGGTAAGGTGCAAAGCGGGTTGAAAGCACGGGTCCAATCCCCCAAGTGACATCTAGATTGTCAACTTAGGGCGGAAAACATGAGCAGGGGCTTCACTTTTCGTGTGATCGGAACAGGTTTTGGCCTGTCCGCCCTGCTCGGCGTTCTTGTGGCAGGGCTCGCATTCACATCCGCTTCCGCCGCACCGCAACGGGTATGGATCGACACGGACGCCGCCTGCGGCGCACCGGGCCGCGTGGACCCGGACGACTGCTTCGCGCTTGCTGCCCTTGCCCGCAATGAGGACATCGAGATCGTCGGGATCTCGACTGTGTTTGGCAATGCCGGCATTGAGTCCACAGATACCATTACACGCGCACTGGCATTTGAAATCGCGCGGGAGACGGGTCGACTCCTGCAGGTACATCGCGGCGCGGCGTCACCCTTCTCTCCCCCTGTCCTTCGTGAAACGGATGCCACACAGGCCCTTGCACGGGCTCTGGAAGAAGGGCCGCTGACGCTTGTTGCGCTGGGGCCACTGACCAATCTTGCAGACCTCTTCAGCGCACGGCCCGACCTTGCCGACAATGTGACAAACGCAGTTGCCGTCATGGGTAAACGGGAAGGCCATGCATTTCACCCGGCAGAAGGGGCAACCGGAGGTGTGCTGTTCGGGCACGGCCCGCTTTTTAGGGATTTCAATCTATGTGAAGACACCGAGGCGGCGCGCCTGCTGGCAACTCTTGATATCGCGGTGACGCTCCTGCCGTACGAGCTTGCCCGCCAGGTGGAAATCACGTCGCAGGACCTCGCGGTTCTTACCGCTTCCACGGGTGCTGTCTCATGGGTGGCGGAACGATCAAAGGCATGGCTGGCCTTTTGGCAAGAGGACGTGGGGCGCGACGGGTTTTATCCGTTTGATCTGCTTGCAGCAGAGTATCTCTCGACGCCGGACCGGTTTGACTGCGCCCTTGAGCCCGCACGCATTGCGACAGACAGAAAAAGCTATGGAGCATTGCTGCCCCAGACAGGGCTGCTCGTTGGTGAGGCCCAGGCGGCTGCAACCCATAAGGTCACTTACTGTACGAGATATCTGGGTGGCACTCTTTCGCTTCTTGAGGGGCTGGCCGTGACGCCCGACCACTCACCGCTTTAAAAAACCTCTGCGTACCGCCAGTATGGGTGCCAACTGTTTCGCACTTTTCAGAGGGTCAAATGAGCTGGCAACCATCACAGGACGCAGACTGCAACGGCGAAACCGGGTGCGCACCGGTAAGGGCGGTCATCACACCAAAGCCAAAGGACATCGGTGGCTTTGAGGTGCGCCGGGTACTGCCGTCGATTGAGGCGCGATCCATCGGCCCGTTTGTGTTCTTTGACCATATGGGACCCGCGATGTTGCCTGCCGGACAAGGCATCGATGTACGCCCGCATCCCCATATCGGCCTATCAACCCTGACCTGGCTGTTTGATGGCTCCATGATGCACCGCGACAGCATCGGCGCGGTTCAGGAAATCAAGCCGGGTGAAGTCAACTGGATGACGGCCGGGTCCGGGATTGTGCACTCGGAGCGCTCGCCGGATCATTTTCGTGACAGTGACGCGCGCATTGAAGGCATTCAGACCTGGCACGCCTTGCCTGCGGAAGATGAAGAGATTGATCCCACATTTGAGCACTACCCCATGGAAGATATTCCAGTGGTGGACCATGGCGGCGTGCGTGTGGCGCTGATCGCCGGCGGGGCCTTTGGCATGGTGTCGCCGATGAAGGTCTATTCAGAAACGCTGTATGCGGATGTTCGCATGCAGCCCGGCACGCAGTTTGGCGTTCCCGTCGGGGTTGAAGAGCGTGCCCTTTATGTTGTTGACGGAGAAATAGAGGTCGCGGGCGATACGTTTGGGAAAATGCAGATGCTGGTGCTCGACCAGCATGTGACCCCGGCCATAACTTCGCCACACGGCGCACATCTGATGTTGATTGGTGGCGCTCCCATTGGTCCGCGCAAACTCTGGTGGAACCTGGTGTCTACCCGGCCTGAGCGTATTGAGCAGGCCAAGCAGGACTGGCAGGAGGGCCGCTTTGCCAAGGTGCCCGGCGAAGAAGAATTCATTCCGCTTCCGGAGAAGTAAGAACATGAAAAATCTCACATTCCTTGGTGCACTGATGTGTGCGGCGTTTGCGTTCATGGCGCCGGCACACGCGCAGGGCTTCAACTCAGCCCCCGTGCCCAACAGCATCACCACCAAATATGGTGAGACACGCGCTTACTTCCGGGACTGGCTGGCCGTGTGCAAGCCAGGCGAAGATGCCTGCCGTGCCGTCGGCTACGCCGGCAAGGTGGGGCATGTAGGGGATTACCAGTTTTATGTCCGCTCCGGCACGGTTGGTCTTGATTACCAGATGCAGTTCGTACCGATCGCCGTGATGGCAGACACGTCGATGCCCATGGAGATCATCATCGACGGTGAGTCGCTGGGTACCTTTGAGTTCGGTGCCGATGATGGCTACTACCGCGAGGGCAATGTGGTGAATGAATTCACGTTCGGCCAGTCGCGCAGCAATCTCGACATGCTCCCAGCGATGCAGGCCGGGTCTTCCATGGTTGTGCGGTTTACGGATGAAAACGGCGAGACCGGCAACGTCCAGTTTTCGCTCTTTGGCCTGACCAACGCGCTTCGCTGGATGGATGCCTACCGCCAGAGCGACTAGCGCTCGCGCTGCTGCCGCAGGCTCAGGGCCGCCAACCCAAGGACGAGGATGGACAGGATCACCGACAGGACGGCATTGCCGTTCCATCCTGCCAGGTCATACGCGATGGTTCCTGCCCAGCTGAAAATGCCGCCACCTGCAAACATGATGACGATATAGATCGTCATCAGGCGGGTGCGGATTTCAGGGTCGAGACTGAGGAACGTCATGCGTCCGGACACGTCGATGGCAGGGCCGACCAGGTTCATCAAGATGATCGGGATCATCAACAGCCACAGGCTATGTCCAAAGAATGGCAGGGTCACAACGGCGGCGAGTTGACCTATGGCCAACACGAAGCGGGCTTTGGTGGCACCCACCTCATCTGCCCATTTCCCAAGGCGTGCCGTCGTGACAAGGCTGATGGCGGAGAAGACCGCCAGATAGCCAACCACGTCCACACCATAGCCCATTTGCGGGCTGGTCAGATGAAGGCCAAGGCCCATCCATACTGCCAGAAAAATGCCAAAGCTCAGCGCCTGGATGACGCCGGATAAAAGGATGTCGGGATGGCGGCCGATGATCGGAAAGATTGAGAGGATCAGCTCGGCGTAACTCTGGCCAGGTACTGTCTCGCGATCGCGCGGCTCCATGATGAATGGTAGCAGGATGGAGACGAGGAGCATGAGACCCGCCGCTGCGTAATAGACCGAGCGCCAGCCAAACTGCTCCGCCAGAATACCGCCACCAGCACGCGCCACCAGAATACCGGCAATGATGCCCGTGGTGAGAATGGCTGTCGCGTGGCCAAGCTCACCGGGGGCCACACGGCGCGACACATAGGCGGGCAACAGATAGGGCGCGATGGTGAAGAAACCCAATAGGGTCGAACCTGCGACAAACAGCTCGAAGTCCTGGGCAAATGCCATTCCGGCAATGGCAAAAAACTGCGCCGCGACAAAGATGGATGTCAGGCGCTTGTTGCTGACCCGGTCACCCAGTGGCAGCAGGAAGAAGATACCCAATGCCAGTGCGATCTGGTTGAAGGCGGGCACCGCACCAATGATCGATGCACTGACACCAAAGTCCTCCGCCACCACGGCAATGATCGGGTGAATGTAGTAGGCATTGGCCGTGACGACGGCACTTGCCAGCGCGAGCAGATACAAACGTGGCCTGCTCAGGGTGTGTCCATGCTGGCTGTCGTTCGACGTCATTTATGCTCCGCCCGATCTTGCGCCGGGCACAGCCAGCACTGGTGAGGCAGCGTCATACGCCGCCCGCCCCCTCAACACCAGACCGTGACGCGCAAGGACGCTTGTGTCAGCGGCTCTCGCGGAAGGCTTTGACGCGCGGATTTGCAGCACAGGCTGCATAGTCCGCCTGGATCATGTCGCGGCGCGCATCAATCGCAGCGCTCATGTCAGGGTCTGAGAAGATGTAGAGGCGGTTGTCGCGGATTGCATCAAGCGTAAGACCCCCAACGACTTCAGGGGGCATGCCGCCTTCCACAAAGGCTGTCATGGCTTCCAGGCCTGCAGCGTCGTCATAGGTCTGGCCCGAGGGACGGCCGAGATGGGCGTTGTGGATATTGGTACGCACAAACCCAGGGCACAGAACACTGACGCCGATCTTGTGCGCCTCAAGTTCAAGGCGTTGGCTTTCAGACAGGCCAACAACGGCAAACTTTGTCGCACAGTAGGGAGAGAGGCCAGGACTTGCCCAATGGCCAGCCATGGACGCCACGTTGACGATGTGGCCGCCGCCACGCGCCTTGAGAAGCGGCGTGAATATCTCCGTGCCATGCACGACACCCATCACATTGACGTCGATGATCCAGCGCCAGTCCTTGAGGGGGATGGTGCCCGTGTCACCACCAAGGCTGACACCCGCATTGTTGACCAGGATGTCAACGCCGCCGAGTTCAGCCACGGCCTTATCGGCAGCGGCACGCATGGCGGCTTCGTCGGCGACGTCACATGTGGTTCCCCACGCGGTCACGCCAAGTGCGATGAGCGCTTCAACAGCCTCATCAACTTTTGCCTGATCCAGATCTGCAATCATCACCTGGGCGCCCTCTTGGCCCAGTGACTTTGCGATTTCAAATCCAATTCCCGAAGCACCGCCGGTAATGAATGCTGTCTTGCCGTCTATCTGCATTTGTTCGTGTTCCGTTCGATCTGGTCTGGCTTCTATGTGCCTAGGTGGGGGTGTGTTGTTTCATACCCAACCAATTTGTAGAGTCGGCATGACCTACTCGCCGCGCAGGCAGGAGCACACGTCAATTGACAGGTTCTGGAGACATTGTCACCAGACGACCGGATTGGCCAGAGGAACATCCGTATGCTGAGATTTGCCTCCTTGGCCATTGCCGCGTTGCTAGCGCTTCTCACTGGAGTATTCTGGATGGTCTATGCCCCCCTGCCTGACAGCCCCGCTCGCCCTGCTGTTGGATATTCCTATCAAGCCGAACGGGATGGCCGTGCAATTGAGTATTTCGCCAATGGTGACGGGCCGGTTGTGGTTTTGATGGCCAGCGCCGGGCGCGAAGTGAGCGACTTCAATGAACTGGTGACAATACTGGTGGCCAATGGATTTCGAACCATCGCAATTGAAGCCCCGGGCATTGGTGGATCTGCCTTGCCGGACAAGCCTGTGAGCCTGCGCGATCTTGCTGCTGACATCGATACAGTCCTTGCCAGAGAAAAAGTGAGCGGTCCGGTGGTGGTGCTGGGCCATGCCTTTGGCAATCGCGTGGTGCGCGCCTTTGCCCATGATCATGCACCGCGCGTGCGGGCAGCGATATTGATTGCCGCCGGTGGACAAAAGCCTGTGCCCGTTGAGGCCAGCAAGGCCCTGAGGGCAGCATTTGATCCGACCGTTCCTGCAGACGTGCGCGAAGCGAATATCCGCATGGCGTTTTTTGCCGGCGACAATCCCATACCGGACTACTGGAAGGTTGGCTGGTACAGGGATACGGCCACATTGCAGGGCAAGTCGTGGCAGCAAATGGGCGACGAGCCATGGCAGGCGGCTGGTGGCGTGCCCATTCTTGTGGTGCAGGCGGACAGCGACACGGTGGCGCCCAAAGAGGATGCGTCAGACGTTCTGGCTGAAGAATTTGCCGGGCGCGTTGAGGTTGCCCTCATCGAGGACGCGGGACACGCGCTGCTTCCAGAGCAGCCGGACGCGATAGCGCAAGCAATCCTCAGCTATCTCGACCGGCTGAACTAGACCAGGCTACTCCGCAACATATTGCGGCCAGTTGCCCTTGATGTAGTCCACGAAGGTGTCCGAGATGCCTTCGGCATTCAGATACCCACGGCTCGCAGGCAAGGTGGCCGGCGTGAAGCTGCGGTTGGCTTCATAGAGTTTCGGGAAATCGTGGTTCCACATAGCAGCGCGACCAAGCATGGCGTAGTCGTACCCGGTTGCCAGCACTTTTTCAGCGTCCGCCGGTGTTTCGAGTGCACCTGCTGCACCCAGTCGGGTGTTGCCGCGCTTGAGGGCACCGAAGTGATCCAGCAAGGATTTTCCCTTGAAGTCGTCTTCTTCGGGTTCCTTGAAGCAGTCCCACAGGGACATGTCGAGGAAGTCCACGCGGTCGTCGTTCAGGAGCTTTTCAGCGACGCCAAGAACTTCACCAAGCTGCATGCCGAAACGTTCCGGTGACAGCCGCACACCCAGCACAAAGTCCTTGCGGCATCGGGCACGGACACCTTCGATGATCTCGAACAGAATGCGGAAGCGGCCCTCCGTATCCCCACCATACTGGTCATCGCGCTTGTTGATGGAAGCGCTGAAATACTGGCACAGGATGTACCCATGCGCCCCGTGCAGCTCGACGCCATCAAAGCCTGCCGCCTCGGCGCGCTCAGCGCCACGGACAAAATCTTCAACGAGTTGCTGCGTCTCCGCCAGTGACAACCCACGTGCGCCGGATCGCTCGTTGTCGGATGGACATACTGGGGGACCATCCAGCAGTTCTTTTACCAGTGATGATCGCATGCCGGCATGATGCAGTTGAACCAGGGCGACACTGTCATGCGCCTTGATGCCCTCCGCCATGCGGGTGAGGCCGGGAATGTGCTTGTCATCCCAGATGCCCAGTTGACCGGGGAAGCCCTGCCCGATGGCCTGCACGTGCGATGCACAGGTCATGGTGAGTCCGAAACCGCCCTTGGCGCGCATGGTGAGCCATGTGTACTCGTCATCCGACAGGGTGCCGTCAGCATTGCTTTGGCAGTTGGTGAGGGGGGCAAGCATGAAACGGTTTTTCATGGAGGGACCGCTCGTGAAAGAGAGCGGTGACAGCAGGTCTGTCATCTGGGCAGGCTCCGAATGGTGTGAAATTCAAATATGGATTTGAGGCTCAGGGTGCGCATTCGCAGCGCTTGCGTCAAATCGGTTAGGTCGCACAAGAGGCGGCGGGTTTGACGTGACAGCCGGACACCGGGCCGATGCCGTAGGCCATGATGACAAATTCGGCCAGATAACTCCTGGACGTTGATGGAATGACGATGTCCGCATGGGCATCCAGTACAAGGCTCTGGGCATGAATGACGCGGGCCTGCTTAACAAGGGCAGCATCGGCCGTGACGTCTTGTGCAGGAACCGGATCCCGCGACCAGAAGGGCAAGGCCCGCAGCAGTGCCGGCCAGCGCCTTGCGCACTGGCAGGCCAGGCATCGCCGCGAATTTTGACAGAGGCTTTTTCCTGAGATGAGTCACGGCGCCTCCCGGCGATGCACAGTTTGTTTTGTGTCGTTCCCGGAAAGTTCGGCATTTGTCAGCCGCCGCTTGTATAGGTGTCGCTAAGCGCGTGCCGGAGACAGCTTCAAAGCGCGCCGCAGGACTCCATATATCGCGTCTTTGTGAGTCAGCATGGGCTGCTCGATCCATAGCCACGACACGGTGGCAACAGGGATCGTGATGGCCAGCGTGGCCACAAACAGTTCCAGCGGCTCCAATGCGGGCAGCTGATAGATCAGCAATTGCTGAATCGGGAAGGCGTAGATGTAGAGGCCGTATGAAATGTCCCCGAACTGATTGAACTTGCGCACCGGCCCTTCGGGAATGAACGCAACCCACAAAGACGTGTAGGCAACGAAAACATATAACGCCAAAGGGAAAGCCGCCGTGCCGTGGGCCACAACGGCGGACGCGAACAGCGCGGCCACGCCAGTCCAGTGTAAGGGAATGGTGTCGCGCAGCTCATGGGCCAGCACACCCAGGCCGAAGCACAGGCCAAAGCGCACCAGATGCTGCGCAGGTGTGATGTCGGCAAACAGGGTCGGCATGAAAGACAGAACAATCAGCGGTGCACTCAGCACCGCAAAGACCACAAGCATTTTCAGCCGGGTTGAAAACACGCCGAGCATGCCCAGAACCGCCAGGGCTGCGTAGCAGACAATCTCGTAGCGCAGTGTCCACAGGGACCCGTTGATCTCGAAGGGAACCGGATTGGTTTCAAACACGCCGGGCAGCAGGGCATCGGGCGTCACGAGGCTCGCGGTCAGCGGCACGTAGGCCATGGTTTGCGGCGACGTGAAATACGCCCACAGCGACAGGCTGGAGGCAAACGGCAGAACCATCAAGGCAGTCATCACGACGCAGACAATCAGTGCCGGGAGAATACGAATCGCACGCGCTGCCCCGAAATGGGTCAGCGAAGACGAGCGATGCCAGCTGCGGATGACCAGAAACCCGCTGACCACAAAGAAGATATTGACCGCGTGATAGCCCAGCGTAAAGCCGGTCAGATCAGCCAATGGCTGGGAACTGCCCTCTCCATTAACGATAAGATAGCTGTGCGACAGCGCCACAAGGGCTGCTGCAACCAACCGCATCAAATTGAGATTGTTGTCGCGTCCAGAAGACACGTCTCCAAGGATTTTAACCCTAGCCATAGCCGTACCCGCCCAAATATCCGAGGCGTTGCGCTGTGCCCTTTGTGGACACCCGCGCGCTGAACACCTCGATAAGACAGGACGTTGCGAGGAATGTGCCAGTGGCTCGTTGTGATGCGTGGCAATAGAATTCGTTATAGAGGGGCCTTACGGTTCCATGGCGTTTCCAGAGGCAATATCTGCTGACAAAGCAACACCGCTCATGAGTCACATCCAAGACAAACGCCTTGCCGACCTGCCGGCAGGTGCGGTGCTGATCTCCGAATTCGTTTCTTCGGCGCGTGAGGTGGAGTTGCTGGAGTGGGTGGACCGTCAGCACTGGCGGGATGATCTGCGTCGCCGGGTTCAGCACTATGGCTGGGTTTACGACTATCGCGCCAGACATGTCGCTGCGGACGCCTATCTCGGCCCGCTGCCGCTGTCTCTCAGGGCTGAGTGTGATTTGATCAGGGCTTTGGATCTGTTTGGTGAACAGCCAAGCCAGATCATCGTGAATGAGTACGAGCCCGGGCAAGGCATCGCTCCACACACTGACTGCGTTCCCTGTTTTGGCCCTGTGGTCGCGTCATTGTCGCTCGGGTCACCGTGCGAGATTGTTTTTGGCAACAAGACGAGTGGTGCCAAGGTTGGCTGTCTGCTTGAACCACGAAGCCTGCTGGTGCTTGGTGGGCCAGCACGCTTTGAGTGGACGCACGCAATCCCCGCCCGCAAATCCGATGTGGTTGAGGGCGTTCGCACAGCGCGCAAACGACGGGTTTCGCTCACATACAGAACAGTCCTGGCAGGCTAGAAGCTGCGACTGTCACTCTTCATCCAACAGGCACCGCGACCCATCAGGTGTCGTTGCTTTGTTCAAGATGGTTGCTATCGAACGCGGCCATTCGCTTTGCGGATGGCCTGGCTTCGCATCGCGCGATCCATTCCTTGATGGCCTGATTGTCCGGGGCAGCGTCTGGCGACCAGGTGAAGGTCGAGACCAGCAAGAGGTCCGCGGCTGTAAACCTCTCTCCCATCAGGAATAGACTGCTTTCAAGCGCAGCAGACAAGCGGGCGATCATCTCAGGCATTCCCCGGAACGTGACGTCGAGGACCGGGTGCGACAGGTTCGCCACGCCAATCGCAATAACCGGCTCTACAACGTTGCCGTACCATGCAAGCCAGCTGAGATAGCGGCCGCGCTGCGGATCGCCCACAACCGGGCCCATCCCGGCCTTGGGGAACAGGTCGGTGAGATAGAGGATGATCGCGTTCGATTCCCAAATCTCCACGCCGTCATGAACCAGCAGAGGCACTTTGCCTTCGGGATGGGGGTTCTTGGGGTCGCGCCCGCCTGATCCATCGTTGCGCGCGACGCCGACAATCTGGACATCGATCTCGTTCCAGACATCCAGTTCATCAATCAGACGAATGATGCGCGAGGAACGAGAGTTGGGCGAATGATAGAGCGTCAGCATGAGTTGATCCCACAAGTTGGCTTCGACAGGCCATCTGGTATATGCGGAACATACTGTCAGTTTCCGTCAGGATGTCATGAGGGGATTTCATGAGGGGATTTCATGAGCCGACCTGAACGCCTATTCCGCCTTCTCAATGCCTTGCGGGTATTGCCCAAACCGGTGACCGCCGCCCGGCTTGCGCGCGAGACCGAAGTCTCCGAGCGCACGCTTTACCGCGACATTGAAAGTCTGCGGGCAGGCGGCGCGCTAATCGATGGTGCGCCCGGTCTTGGCTACACACTCACCGAAGACCCGGCCCTGCCGCCGCAGACGTTCGACCGCATTGAGATGGAAGCGCTGGTCGTTGGTCTCAGCGATGTCCGCCAACGTGGTGATCCACATCTGGCAGAAGCCGCTGATGCAGCCCTCGCCAAAATCACAGCAACGCTGCCCGACCGACTGCAGCGCCAGATGCTGCACGCGACCCATATGGTCCATCGGTATGAAGCGCCTGCGGCTACCACGCCGGACATCTCGGACATCCGTTCGGCCTGCTGGGATGAACGGGCGCTCGACATCGACTATCGCGATGCGAACAGCGCCAGGACACAGCGGCGCATCTATCCGCTGGCCATCGTCTATCTCGACACCGGCTGCGCCCTGCTTGCCTGGTGCTGCCTCCGCAAGGACTTTCGAAAATTCTGGGTAGCGCGGATCGACGCATTCAAGCCGACAGACGAAAGCTTCCGCCCAAAACGCGCCAGTCTCCTGCGCACCTATCTTGCGCAGTTTTCATAAAACGAGGCGTCTGCAGCGCAGGGGCTTTCGAAAAGGGAAG